>JAFUXM010000100.1 GCA_017470785.1 Synergistaceae bacterium | reverse complement strand
TTTAAAATTTAAAATTAATTTAAAAATTTAGAAAATTGAAAGCGGGGGAAAATTTTTTGACTGCAAAGATAGCTGTGCTTGTCTCCGGCGGCGGGACTAATCTACAAGCTTTAATTGATGCAAAATTAAAGAACGGCAAAATCGTTCAGGTCATATCGAGCAGATCTGACGCTTACGCGCTGCAGCGTGCAAAGAATAATAATATTAAAGCTGACGTAGCCGAGCGCAAAAATTTTAATACAAGCTTAGAGTTTGAGAATAAAATTTTGAGCTTGCTCGATGAGACGAAGCCGGACGTGATAATTTTAGCTGGCTTTATGCATATTTTAAGCGCAGATTTCGTAAATAAATTTAAAAATAGAATTATAAATGTTCATCCGGCCTTGATACCGGCGTTCTGCGGCAAGGGCTTTTACGGGCTGAAAGTTCACGAGGCAGCTTTGAATTACGGCGTGAAAGTCACGGGCGCGACTGTGCATTTAGTTAATGACGTGCCGGACGGCGGAAAAATTTTGAAGCAAAAGGCAGTGAATATTTTGCCCGGTGACACGCCGGAAATTTTGCAGCGCAGAGTTATGCAAGAGGCCGAATGGCAAATTTTACCCCAAGCAGCGGAGGAGTTATGTATGAAGGTTAATTTATTTAATAATAATAATTATCCCGGGCGCGGTGTCATGATAGGCTGTGATAAATCAGGCCGTTTGATGCTGGCATATTTTATCATGGGACGCAGCGCGTCGAGCCGTTCAAGAATTTTTGAGCGGCGTGATCAAGATTTAATTATAAAAATTATTGATGACAGCAAAGTAGCGGACGCGTCTTTAATTTTATACGCGCCGCTGAGAGTGTTAAATAATCAAGTGATAGTTACTAACGGCGATCAGACTGATACGATTTATGATTTTATTAATCACGATAAGACGTTTGAAGAGGCTTTAAGAACTCGTGAGTTTGAGCCGGATGCACCGCACTTCACGCCGAGGATAAGCGGCATATTGGATTTAAATTCGCGCAAATATAAATTAAATATATTAAAGTGCGGAATTAATAACAGCTGCACTCGTGAATTTTTTGAATATGATGCTCAGGCCGGCTATGCGCATTTAATTCATACGTATAATAATAACGGCGAAATATTGCCGTCGTTTACAGGCGAGCCTAAGTTAGTCGAGAATGTCAGCGATGATATAGACGAGTTCGCTGATAGCTTATGGAATGCTTTAGATGACGATAATAAAGTCTCGCTGTGCGTTCGCTATTATGACAGCTTTAATAGCTTTGACGAGAGAATTTTTAATAAATATAAATAAATTTATAGCTATATAAATAAGAAGAAGTTTATTAATTTTATTATTAAGGGGCTGAATTAAAAATGAGAGAGCTTGAGTTAAAGTACGGCTGCAATCCCAATCAGAAACCTGCGCGGATATTCATGAGCAAGCACCGCGGCGGCGAGCTGCCGCTTGAAGTTCTGAACGGCAAGCCAGGCTATATAAATTTTCTTGATGCGTTAAATTCATGGCAGTTAGTGCGGGAACTTAAAAGCACGTTAAAGATGTCTGCGGCGGCGAGCTTCAAGCATGTGAGCCCTGCGGGTGCTGCGTTAGGTCTTGCACTGAGCGATGACGAGAAGAAATTATTTTTTGTTGAAGATATTAAAGATATAAATAATTCGCCGCTTGCCTGCGCATATGCGAGAGCCAGAGGGACTGACCGGATGTCGTCGTTCGGCGACTGGATAGCGCTGAGCGACACCTGCGACGAAGTTACGGCCTCGATAATTCGTCATGAAGTATCTGACGGAATTATAGCGCCGGACTATACGCCTAAAGCTCTTGAGATATTAAAAGAGAAGCGCAAGGGCGGCTACGCAATAGTAAAAATAGACAAGGATTTTGAGCCTGATAAAATCGAACGGCGCGATATATTCGGCATTACGTTTGAACAGGGCCGCAACGATGCGCCGGTGATTAACCCTGAGTTATTTTATCATCCCGTTACAAAGCGCAAAGACATTAGCGATGCGGCCAAGTTTGATTTAGTATTAGCGTTAATCACGCTTAAATATACGCAGTCTAATTCGGTGTGCTATGCTAAAGGCGGCCAGACATTAGGCGTCGGCGCAGGTCAGCAGTCGAGATTATACTGCGTTAGGCTTGCAGGCGACAAAGCAGATTTAAGATTATTGCGTATGCATCCCAAAGTTTTAGCTTTAAATTTTAAAGACGGCATAGGCCGGCCGGAGCGCGATAACGCGATCGAGAATTTTATTTATTCAGGCAGCTTTGACGCGGACTTATTTGCAAGCAAGCCGTCGGCCTTGAGCGAGCGTGAGAAGCGTAAATATTTAGATAATATAAAGGGCGTTGCGCTGGCCAGCGATGCGTTCTTCCCATTCCCGGATAATATCGAGCGGGCTGTTAAAAGCGGCGTTGAGTTTATCGCCCAGCCCGGCGGCTCGATACGCGATGACTTAGTGATACAAGCCTGCGATAAGTATAATATCGCCATGGTCATGACCGGTCAAAGATTGTTTCATCATTAATAAATTAATAAATAAATTAAAATTAAATTTAAAATTAAAAATTTTTAAACTGGAGGTATTTAGAGATGAGCGAGTACAAGCTTGGAGATGTTATGATGCCGCGCGATGTCATAGCCGGCCGCGTCAAAGAGTTAGCAGCTGAGATAGCAAATGATTTTGACAAGCAGGAATTATTAGTCGTCGGAATTTTGACCGGCGCGTCGATATTTTTAACGGACTTAGTGCGCGAGATGCCGGAGGACATGGACGTTAGAATGGACTTTATGTCCGTGTCGTCTTACATGCAGAGTACGCAGAGCAGCGGCGTAGTGAGAATTTTGCATGATATTAAGACGAGTATCGAGGGCAAGAATGTCTTAGTAGTAGAAGATATTATAGACTCGGGGCTGACGCTTGCGTATTTATTAAAGTTATTAAGCTCACGCAAGCCGAAGAGCTTAAAGACATGCGTGCTGCTTGACAAGCCGTCGCGCCGCAAGACTGAAGTCAAAGTTGAGTATAAAGGCTTTGAAGTGCCGGATGAATTTGTAGTCGGATATGGTCTTGACTATGCCGGAATGTGGCGTCACTTAAAAGATATTCGCAAAGTTAATGTTGTAGAAGTGTAGAGAAGTGTAGAGATTTAAATTATGGCATATAAAAATTTTAGTAAAGGCAGTAATAATAAAAATTTTAAAAAGGGCAAGCCTGATTATAGAAAGCATAAGCCCGAGCTTGAAAAGTTTAAAGATCAGACAGTGCCTGATGATGTTTGCTGGGGGCGGCAGCCGGTATTAGATTTAGTGCGTGATAATCCGGCAAGATGTGCGCGGCTGTTAATCGCAAATAACGTCAGGCCGCCGTATCTTGATGAGCTGACTGACTTAGCTCGTAAAGGCCGCGTTGTGTATCAGCTTGTTGCGCCCGAAGCGCTTGAAAAATTATGCGTCGGCGAGAGGCATCAGGGCGTGGCGTGCAGATTAAATTACGCTAAGCCCGTTGAGCTTGAGGATTTTATAAAAAGCTTAGATATTAAACAGCCAAATTTATTTATCGTTACGGATCATATAGAAGACCCGCATAATTTAGGTGCGATAGCGCGGACGGCTGAGGCAGCCGGAGCAGCAGCCGTTATATATTCTAAACGGCACTCGGCCTTGCCCGGCGGCACTGTAGTTAAGACAAGCGCCGGAGCAGCGCTGCGCATTCCTATGATTGCAGTCGTGAATATCACGCGGGCATTAGAGCAATTAAAAGCTGCTGAATTTTGGTGCATAGGGCTTGACGCAAATTCAGGCGAGGATTTATTTAATTATGATTTGCCTAATAACACTGCGCTTGTTGTAGGTTCAGAAGGCGACGGCCTGTCACGTTTAGTCAGCCAGACCTGCGACAGCTTAGTTAAAATTAACATTCAGGGCAAGACCGGATCGCTTAACGCAAGCGTCGCAGCTGCGCTTGGAATGTTTGAATGGAGACGCAGGCATTTATAAATAAATTAAATTATGGGCTATGAAAATTTAAAATTTGATAGTAATACTTTATTTTTAGTTACGGGCGGCGCTGGCTTTATAGGCAGCAATTTATGCGAGGCAATATTAAATTTAGGCTATAGAGTGCGCTGCCTCGATGACTTATCGACCGGCAAGCTTGAGTACGCCGAGATGTTTATGAGCAATAAAAATTATGAATTTATAAAAGGCGATATAAAAGATTTAGATACTTGTATAGCGGCTTGCAAAGATGTTGATTATGTATTGCATCAAGCGGCGTGGGGCAGCGTGCCGCGCAGCATCGAAGAGCCGTTATATTACTGTGCTAATAACATAGCCGGTACGCTGAACATGCTCGAGGCGGCGCGGATAAATAAAGTTAAGAAATTTGTTTACGCGTCGAGTTCGGCAGTTTACGGCGATGATATTAGGCAGCCCAAGCGCGAAGGCGACGAGGGCAATTTATTATCGCCGTATGCTTTAACTAAAATGGCTGATGAACACTGGGCGAAGCAATATACGCTGCACTATAATCTTGACACTTACGGCCTGAGATATTTTAACGTGTTCGGCAAGCGTCAAGACCCTGACGGCGCGTACGCAGCAGTTATCCCTAAGTTTATAAAATTATTATTAAGCGGCAAGCAGCCTGTGATATACGGCGACGGCAAGCAGACCCGGGACTTTACGTATGTTGATAATGTAGTCGAGGCGAATTTAAAGGCGTGCTTAGCATCGCATGACTGCGCCGGTGAGGCGTTTAACATAGCCTACGGCGAGCGCGAGGAGCTGATTGATATTTATTATGCGCTTGCTGAAGCGTTAGACGTTAAGACTGCGCCGCAGTTCGGGCCGGAACGCGCAGGTGATATTAAGCACAGCAGCGCTGATATAAGCAAGGCCGCAAGCTTGCTTGATTATAAACCTGACTGGAGCTTCGAGCGCGGCATTAAAGCGGCTATTGACTGGTATAAAAATAATTTAATTTAATTTAATTTAAGAATACGCAGGGCGTGCAGTCTTTATTTAAAAAAAAGCTTATATTAAATAATAATAGCTCCCGTGTTAAATCTCAGCGCGGGAGCTATATTTTTAAATAATTTAATCACGCATAAAAATATCACGCGCGGCTGCTTCTTAAATTCTTTGATAATTTATTATGCGCTTGCTGAAGCTTTAGGCGTGAAGACTGAGCCGCAGTTCGGGCCGGAGCACGCCGGCGATATTAAGCACAGCAGCGCTGATATAAGCAAGGC
>JAFUXM010000099.1 GCA_017470785.1 Synergistaceae bacterium | reverse complement strand
TCGCTTAAGTATGCCATTAACAAATCACTTCCAGATTTTAAAATTTTATTTCAAAAAAATAAATTATAGTATAGTATATAATTTAAGTTAATAAAAAGAGACAGATAAATTCAGGACGGAAAGGAGCATCAGGTTATCGCAGACCCGAAATAAAACCGCCTCTTTATTTATCTGTCTCTTAATTTTAAAAAATTTTTTAAATTTTTAAATTTTACTCGTGATCTTCCGGCAATAATTTATTCTCAGGATTTTTTACCCAGTCAACCGCACTGCCTCTATAATTTTTAATTTTATTGCGCTTAAAATCAAAATATTTTACTAAATAATTTACGACATCACGGGAGTGCTTGCCGGTGTTGCAGTAAACTATCAGCTCTTTATCGCGCGTTATGCCTGCCTTAGCTAAAATCTCAAGAGCTTTAGCTTTATCTTTAAGTTTAATAAGCTCTACGACTTCAGACCTCGGCAAATTTACTGCGCCTTCGATATGGCCGCCGTGAAGACCTGCCCTCGGAGCTTTGCCGTTAAAGACCTCACGAGGCCGAACGTCAATTAATACCACGTCCGCCCTGTCCTTGTTAGCCTTAACATAAGCCTGATCGACATCGTTCTGATGCTCGATATAATGCTTAACGCCTGAGATCACTCCGGCAACGGCTATCACTGCCGCCAAAATCAAGAAAAGCTTTTTTATGATAAAGACCCCCGCAAAATTTTATTTAAATTTAATTTAATTTAATTTTTATAATAGGAAACTATATCACTAAAAAGCTTGCAGTTTAAATTAATAATTAATAATTAATTATGCAGCGGTCACCGGCGGCATGAAGGGCTTATCAAGACCTTTAATCGGCTCTGGATCTAAATTCTGAACGTTCAGCTCGCGGCATAAAATCTCGGCGACTTTGCCTGCGCAAAGTCCAGTAAATGCTATGCACTGCTTCTTATGCTCGCCGCCGGCCATGTCAAAGCCGCGCGTTAATACACGGCAGCAGTTCGCGTGCTTTGCATTTGCATCTTTAAACCAGTCGTGCAGCTCATGCGTCAAGGCCATTAACGCATTGACTTTAGGATCTTTCGGGCCGTCCTGAGTTGTGCGGCCAAAGAACATTCCAAGCGCTAAAATTCCGCCGTTTAATGCGCCGCACATGCAGCCCGACCGCCCAGCACCGATTGACATACCCGACGACATAGCTATAACGGCCTCCGGCACATCGACCTTAAAGTCAGTTCTAATAGCTGACATCACTGCCTCGCAGCAGAAAAATCCGCCGGCGTAAAGCTCTTCAGCGTGCTTCTGAACCTCGCTCGGGCTTACTGCCGTTGCCTCAAACTTAACTCTTGACTCCATAATAATAAAATCCCCCTCGATTTTATATTTATATTATTTATTATCAGCAAATAGAAATTTAAAATAGCCTATCAGCACAAACAGCACTACAAGCGCAGCTATAACCGTCTGAAAGTTGCACATGTCCGCAAGCCACGTGATATTGCTGAAATAATTTAAACTCATCTTAGTAGCTATAGCGCTTATCACAAGCGGGAACGTGAAGGCTGAGAAGCTCGGCATGAAATTTCCAAAGCATAATTTTAAAAAATATACTATTCCTAAAATATAAAATAACACAGAGCAAGCTAATAACACGCTCATGATAATCACGTTCTTTCCGTCAGGGAACGACACGGCGTAACCGGCCAATAATAACGATGCCGGAGCAGCGAATATTACAGCCGTAGGCATGGCCGCATCAGGAATTTCACGGACTATAAACACCCGGTACATTACGGCGATTAATAATATAAAATATGAAATAAATGCGAACCAGAATGAGGCTTGGCCTAAGTCAAAACGGCCTGCTACCGGCGCAGATACGCTAGCAACTGCAATTCCTACATAGACTATGAACCATGACGGGAAAACTTTTTTAATATTAAAATTTCTTAAGAATTTTAAGCTGAACCATACGATTAAAATCAAGTGCGCGGCAAAACCTGCGTACCAAATATAAATTCCGCAGTCAGGACAGAACGGCTTTACATAACCTGCTAACAGCATCGTTGCCATCGTGAACGTCGGGAATACGCTCGCTGCAACAGGATTATCAAGCGGCTCTCGCAACTTAAAATTTAATGCTATTATCTTTAATAAATAAATTACATAAAGCACAAGACCTATTGCGCCGATCGCAAGCCGAAGCTCATTGCTCATGCTCTGCAGCAAATTGCCAAGCGCGAATAACGCTAAAATTAATCCGGCAATCGGGATCGGATATTTCTTGAGAAAGCTCATAATAATTTAATTACGCTCCTTTAAATTTAATTTTAAATTTTTAAATAAAAAACGCGTGCGCAAAATTATTTAAATAAAATCCTGCGCACGCGTATTAAATCAAGCTAAAAATTAATTTAAGCTAAATTATAAAAGCAAAAAGCCATAGCGCGGGACGCGAATATTTTTGACTGCAGCACGTGCAGCAGAAAATTTTTTAACGATTCACGTCCGTCTCATAAATTGCTTGGCCTCACTTTCAAAATTTTTAATTTTTAAATTATTCAAATCATATCATAATAAATAAATAAATTCAAAATTTTTATCGCGCAATAATAAATGTGCTATACTCTCTTTATTTAGTCAGCTTGAAAATGGGGGAATGGTAATAATGTCTGAGAGCAAGAGCAAAGTTTTTAACGTGCCTAATACTTTAAGCCTAATCCGCGTGTTCCTTGCGCCGCTGGTCTTACTATTTCTAACATTGCGCATAACAGCGCCGGTAAAATTTCTTGATAATTTCAATTTAATCGAGACACCGAGCTGGGGCGATGTGTTAGCCGGTGCAGTATTTATAATTGCGGCTATAACCGACTCGCTCGACGGCTATATCGCACGTAAGCACAGGCTCGTTACGACGTTAGGCAAGTTCATTGACCCCTTAGCCGATAAAGTTTTAGTTATCGCGGCCATGATTGCGTTAGTCGATCTTCACAGAGTGCCGGCTTGGATAGTCTTAGTGATAATCACGCGTGAATTTGTTGTGACGGGCTTAAGATTAGTCGCAGCAGCCGAGGGCGTGGTCATCGCTGCGTCAAAGGGCGGCAAGATTAAAACAGTCTTTCAGATTATCGCGCTCTCTATGCTGATACTTCAAGTCCCGGGCGGCATGATCTTAATGTGGGTCGCTATGATCTTAACCGTCTGGTCAGGCATGGAGTACTTAATCAACGGCAGTAAGCTCTTAGTCGAGAGCAATTAATTAATAATTTATTATATATATTAATAAGTAGAAGTTAAATAAATGTTCGAGGCAATACTGTCAGGTATAGCTCTTGCTATGGATGCGTTCGCCGTTTCAATCTGCGCCGGCGCATGTGAAGGCGAGCAGGTTAAATTAAAGCGCATTGCATTTAGATTAGGCGCGGCCTTTGGACTATTCCAATTTATAATGCCGTTAATCGGCTGGGCAATGGGCGAGTACGCACAGAAATATTTTGCAGACATAGCTGCTTATATAGCGTTCGCTATTCTATTAATAACCGGCTTGAATATGCTTTATGGCTATTTTAAATCAAGCCAGCCGGAATTGCCGCATAATTTTTTTAAAATTAAAATTTTAATTGCGGCGGCAATAGCTACGAGTATAGACGCGTTAATGATCGGCGCGGGATTTGCACTGGCTGATATGTCGGTCTTAAGGCTTGCAGTCTCAGCCGGAATTATAACGTTTACGCTATGCTTTGCAGGCGTTTACTTAGGCAATATGCTCGGCGCAAAATTCGGCAGCAAGGCGGAATTATTAGGCGGAATAGTGTTAATTATAATCGGCTTTAATATTTTATTTAAATAAATTTAAAAATTAAAATTAAATTAAATTAAAACTGGAGGTTTTTAAAATGTACAGCATTACTTTAATTCGGCACGGTGAGAGCGCGTGGAACAAAGAGAACAGGTTCACGGGCTGGACTGATGTGCCGCTGTCTGAGAAGGGCATTGAAGAGGCACGCAGCGCCGGAAAGTTATTAAAGGCCGAGGGCTTTAACTTTGATTTAGCGTTTACGTCTGTGTTAAAGCGGGCTATTAAGACGCTCTGGCTCACGCTTGAAGAAATGGACTTAATGTGGATACCGGTGCGCAACTCATGGAAGCTTAACGAGCGGCATTACGGCGCACTTCAGGGCTTGAACAAGGCTGACACAGCAGCTAAGTACGGCGACGATCAGGTTAAAATTTGGCGGCGCAGCTATGATATTCGTCCGCCGCTGCTTGAGCAGAGCGACGAGAGATTTCCCGGCCATGATCCAAGATATGCAGGCTTAAAAGGCGCGGAGCTGCCCGCCGGTGAGTGCTTAGCTGATACAGTCGCCCGCGTCGTGCCGTACTGGCAGGAAGCAATAGTGCCGGAAATTATAGCAGGCCGCAAAGTTATTATCGCTGCTCACGGCAACAGCTTAAGAGCTCTCGTAAAATATCTTGATAATATCTCAGATAAAGATATATTAGAGCTGAATATTCCGACCGGCGTGCCGTTGGTCTATGAGCTTGACAAGGACATGAAGCCCATATCTCACAGATATTTAGGCGATGCCGAGGCAATAGCTAAGGCTCAAGCAGCAGTTGCAAATCAGGGTAAGAAAGCTTAATTAATTAATTTAAATTAAATAATTTAAAAAGGGGGCATGAAAGATGCGTTTGTCAGAACGTATTAAAGCGCTTACAGCTTCGCCGATACGCCGGTTAATCCCGTATGCTGACGCGGCCAAGGCGAAAGGCAAGAAAGTTTATCATCTTAATATAGGTCAGCCGGATATTAGAACGCCGGATGAATATTTTGACGCGATACGGAATTTTAAAGTTGACACGATAGCATATGCTGATTCCAAAGGCCGCACTGAAATGCGCGACGCGATAAGCGGCTATTACAAGTCATGGGATATTAATTACGAGCGCGATGATATTTATATCACTAACGGCGGCAGCGAGGCGCTGAGCTTTGCCGTGCAGACTATATGCGACGCAGGCGATAATATTTTAGTGCCTGAGCCTTTTTATGCGAATTACAACACGTTCACTAAGACTGCGCTTGCAAGTATTGTCCCCATTCCGACCAAGGCCGAAGATGGCTTTCACTTGCCTGCAAAGAGCGTAATTGAGAATTTAATTAACTCCAAGACACGGGCGATCTGGATATCGAACCCGGGCAATCCGACCGGCGCTGTCTATACAGCTAAAGAACTTGAGATGTTAGTCGAGATCGCGAAGAAGCATGATATTTATTTAATCGCCGACGAAGTCTATAGAGAATTTACGTATGACGGCGAGAGATTTACGAGC
The DNA here is from genome assembly GCA_017470785.1 of Synergistaceae bacterium. Taxonomy (GTDB): domain Bacteria; phylum Synergistota; class Synergistia; order Synergistales; family Aminobacteriaceae; genus JAFUXM01. The sequence continues at coordinate 4,676 of JAFUXM010000099.1, read as the reverse complement.
ATGGGGCATATTGACGGCGCATTGGATCGCACTATCATGATTGACTCGGTGTCGAAAAGATTTAGCGCGTGCGGCGCTCGTATCGGCTGCATCGCGATTAAGAATAAAGAATTTATGGCGCAAGTGCTGAAGTTATGTCAGGGCAGATTAAGCGTCTCGACTATCGAGCAGGTCGGAGCAGCAGCGCTGTATAAAACGCCTAAGAGCTATCTTGAGGAAGTCAATAAAGAATATAAATCACGCCGCGACACTTTATATACTGAGCTCAAAAAGATTGACGGCGTTATCTGCGAAGAGCCGAAGGGCGCATTTTATATTATGGCTAAGCTGCCGATCGATGACAGCGAGAAGTTTGTTATCTGGATGCTTGAGAATTTTGACATTAACGGTGAGACGACGATGGGCGCCCCGGGCGGCGGCTTCTATGCTACGCCGGGTCTTGGCATTAACGAAATGCGCTTGGCCTATGTGTTAAATAATGCTGACTTAATCAAGGCCGCTAATATCTTAAGGCAAGCTATCGCGGCATACCCGGGCAGACTTGAGGCTATCAAAGCTTAAATTAAAATGCGTGAACCTGAAGAACTTGTAAATTATATTCAAGCGTGGCTGAAGGCGCGGGTGAGCGAGGCCGGAGCGCGGGGAATTATAGTCGGACTGTCCGGCGGAATTGACTCGGCTGTTGTAGCTGCATTGGGACGCCGTGCGTTTGGCCGCGAAAATTTGTTGACTTTAATAATGCCCTGTCACAGCGATGAAAGCGATGCTAACGACGCAATTTTAGTTGCAAATAGCTTAGATATTAATTATAAAATTATCGAGCTTGATAAAACTTTCGACGCGCTGGCCAACGAGTTTAGCTTAAATAATATTGCATTAAGCAAATTAGCGCAGGCGAATTTAAAGGCAAGGCTGCGCATGTCGTCGCTATACGCAGCTGCACAGACTTTAAATTTGCTCGTATGCGGCACAAGCAACAGGTCGGAGTACGAGACCGGCTATTTCACTAAGTACGGCGACTCGGCTTCAGACCTTTTGCCGCTTGCAGATTTATTAAAAACTCAAGTCAGAGCCATAGCAAAGTATTTAAATATTCCTGAGAAAATTATAATTAAAGCGCCGAGCGCGGGTCTCTGGGCAAATCAGACCGACGAGGCCGAGATGGGCTTTAGCTATGAGCAGCTTGATAAATATTTAGAGACCGGCGAGGCCGACAGTGATGTTAAATTAAAAATAGATGCTATGCACGCGCGAAGCGAACATAAGCGCAAGCCTGCGCCGATATGCAAAATTTAAAATTTTAAAATAAAAAAATTATTTAAAATCTCCCGGGCAAATTTAATTAAAAGCCCGGGAGATTTTTTTATGCGCGTGCTTTAGCGTTTGACTTAGCAATATTTAATTTTTATAATAATTTTAAGCGATTAATTTAATTTTCAGGAGTGATGGGCTTTGTCAATCAAAAAATTTTGGCCGTGTGCAGTGCTGATGCTTTTATTATTAAGCATGGCAGGGAGTGCATGTGCCGCTTCATTAAGCTATTCTAATTTTAATAATTTAAATAATTTTAATAATACTTTAAGCATGGGAGCGTATCAAGCTGCCTATGCGATGAACTTTGAAGTTTATCAGCCTGCGGGGCTGCCTGCCGGATGGTATGCGACTTACGACGGTTTTCCGGTGACGCAGATTTCGCAGAATAAATGGGTCTATGGGCAGCTTGGCCTTGACGGCGCGATTATCCCGACGGATATTTTAGTCGGGTCAGTTGTGCCTTATAACGTGCCTGGATTAGCCCGCGCAGCCTTCACGAATAATTACGGCGTGCAGGTCAATAGTGAAGCGTTTAGAAAAATTTTAAATTATGACGTAAACCGCATGGGTTTCTTGAAAGATAACGCATTGCGGACTGTCGTAGCGTGGAACACGTTTAGGCCGAGCGTTTATTTATGGCTTGGCGACCGCTGGAAAAGATTTTCACCCGGGGCAGGCCAGTACGCGTGGCAGGTGCTGAAAGAGAATCAAATTTGGATTAACGAGGAGCTGCGCAAGAACGGCGTTATCGGCTGGGGCGACACGTTTGATTTTGCAAATGCTGCGCGTCAGTGGGGAATCTTATGGATCGGCGACGTTAATTTAACGCAATTAAATTATATTCGCCACTCGAACGGCAACCGCAGCGGCAGTGTTAATCTCCAGGGCGGCAGTGAACCGCCGGACGCTCCAGCGCCTGAAGCGCCGGCTGATCCTGAGCCTGAACAAGACGACCGAAACTCGCGGGGCAACTGGGATGCAAGACGCTAATTTAAATAATTTAAGCGCTGAAGAGCTTTTAGACAAGGCTTATAACTCGGAAGACGATGCAGAGATCGCGGAGCTTGTTAATCAAGCTCTCGAGCTTGAGCCTGACAATCCCGAGGCGTTATTATTGCTGTCTGACATAACGCAAGAGCCGGAAGAGCGCTTAAGCATTTTATTAAGCACGCTTGATAATTTGCATGATGCGCTGCATGATTTGAACGTCCCGCATGATTTATATGCTGAACATGAGCTTGGCGTAGTGTATCTTGCGCTGATGCAGCGGGCGGCGTTCACGTTATTTGAAGTCGGCGATGACGAGCAGGCCATGGAGTTTATCGAGCAGTTATTAAATTATGAGATAGATGACGGCGGCGCGGTCAAGAGCTTATACTACAGAATTTTAATCGAGCGCGGCGACTGGCAGCGCATACTCGATGAGACTTTGAACGATGACAATCACGAACTCGGCTGGGCTTACGCGAGAGTTACAGCTGCATTCATGCTTAAAGATTTAAATAAAGCCAATAAATATTTCTGGGAAGCGTTGATGATGTCGCCGAACGTGCCGTTTTATATGCTTGGATATTTTGCCGAGCCGATAGACGAGAGCTTAACGCAGGAATTAAATGACTTTAATTTTGCAATTTTATATGCGGACGTGTGGGCGCTGTCTCGGGATTTATTGAACTGGTTCTCACGTAGCGTAATTTTATTTGGCTTATTATCTGGCCGGTTCGCAGAGCAGACGCAGGAGATGCGCGAGATTTTGAAGTCGTTGAAGGGCGAGGCCGATTATAAAAAGCTGAGCAATGTTATCAAGCTGCGCCGCATTAACCCCAAGAACGACGTTGAACTAATCGAGACGATTTATACTGAGCTTAAAAAATAATTAATAATTAAAAATTAAAATGAACGAGAATATTAATAGAAAAATATTTGATTTAGCAGGCTATGAGATAGGCGCGGGTGCGTTAAGCGTTATTGCCGGGCCGTGTTCGCTTGAGAATTTGGATATGGCGTTGGGCGTAGCGCAGGAGATGAAGGAACTTTGCGCCGCGCGGGGCTTGCTGTATGTATTTAAAGCATCGTTTGACAAGGCAAATAGAACTTCTATGCACTCATGGCGCGGCCCGGGACTTGATAAAGGACTTGAACAGCTTGCAGAGATTAAAAGCAAGTTGAATATACCGGTCTTGACTGACATTCACGAGAGCTGGCAAGCAGAACCCGTAGGCAAAATAGTTGATATAATTCAAATTCCTGCGTTTCTTTGCCGCCAGACTGATTTATTAATCGCAGCGGCTAAGACCGGCAAGATAATTAATATTAATAAAGCGCAGTTCTTAGCGTCGAGCGATATGCAGTATGCAGCGGTGAAGTGCCGTGAGGCCGGCAACGATAAAGTTATATTATGCGAGCGCGGGACTATGATGGGCTATCATAGATTAATAGTAGATATGACGGGCTTAATCACGATGCGCAGTTTAGGCTATCCGGTGATGTTCGATGCTACGCACAGCGTGCAGCGGCCGGGCGGCTTAGGCGGCGCAAGCGGCGGCGATTATAAATTAGCATTGCCGTTAGCCCGTGCAGCTGCTGCCGTTGGCATAGACGCGTTATTTGCCGAGACGCATCCTGATCCTAAAAATGCTTTAAGCGACGGGCCTAATATGATCCCGTTGAGCGAGATGGCGAATTTTATTGATGAAGTCTTAGCAATTCATAATATTTTAAGAAAGTTAAAGCATGAATAATGAAAAAGATTTATTAGAGGCTGGCAAGAAATTACTGCGGACTGAGGCCGGCGAACTATTAAAAACTGCTGATAATATCGGCGCTGAGTTAGTGCAGGCGGCTAAATTAATTTATAGCTGCAAAGGCCGCGTAGTAATCGCTGGGCTAGGCAGCGCAAGCGGCAGCAGTTGGCCTCGAGATGGCGAATTTTATTAATGAATTTTAGGAAAGTTAAAGCATGAATAATGATAAAGATTTATTAGAGGCCGGCAAGAAATTACTGCGGACTGAGGCCGGCGAATTATTAAAAGCTGCTGATAAAATCGGCGCTGAGTTAGTGCAGGCGGCTAAATTAATTTATAGCTGTAAAGGCCGCGTAGTAGTCGCTGGGCTTGGCAGCGCAGGCGGCAGCAGTTGGCCTCGAGATGGCGAATTTTATTGATGAAGTTTAGGAAAGTTAAAGCATGAATAATGAAAAAGATTTATTAGAGGCCGGCAAGAAATTACTGCGGACTGAGGCCGGCGAATTAATAAAAGCTGCTGATAAAATCGGCGATGAGTGAGTGCAGGCAGCTAAATTAATTTATAGCTGCAAAGGCCGCGTAGTAGTCGCTGGGCTTGGCAAGTCCGGCCACATAGGC
>JAFUXM010000098.1 GCA_017470785.1 Synergistaceae bacterium | reverse complement strand
GCGTATGACAATGCGTAACTATCTCTATCACGGCAAAGCCTTTTTTCTTAATTCCATTTGCGATAAACTGCTCGGCCTGCTTGGGATTGGCAATAGTAGTTCTGGCAACGTAAGATGCGCCGGCGCCTTCTGCAAGCTTGCATATGTCAAACGTCGGATCAATCGCGCCGTACGGCGTAGTCGTAGCGAACGCGCCGAACGGAGTTGTCGGGCTGGCTTGGCCGCCGGTCATGCCGTAAATATTATTATTCATGACTATAGCCGTAATATCTATATTGCGTCTGCAGGCATGAATAAAATGATTGCCGCCTATTGCCGTGCAGTCGCCGTCGCCCATGACATTTACAACAGTCAGCTCCGGCTTGTGCATTTTAATTCCGGTTGCAAAGGCAAGCGACCGGCCATGAGTGCTATGCAGCGTGCAGGCATTTATATATCCGGCCATGCGGCTTGAGCAGCCTATACCCGATGCAATTACAGTCTTGTCTTTTTCTTTATTTAATGCGATTAATGCGCGTATCAAAGCGTGCATGATAACGCCGTGGCCGCAGCCCGGACACCAGATATGCGGCATGAAGCGCGACCTAATCCAGCTCAAAACTTCTTTACTTGGCATTATTAAGCACACTCCTTTATTTTATTTAAAATCTCTATCGGCTTGAATAACTCGCCATTAACTAAGCTTAATGCTATAACTTCGCTCTGGCCTTTAATTAATCTCTCAACTTCCAAGACCATTTGACCTGCATTTAATTCCGGCACTATAACAGTCTTAGCCTTGGCCTTAACTGCAAGCTTTAATAATTCTTTATCAGGGAACGGCCATAAAGTAATCGGTCTGAAAAATCCGGCTCTAATTCCTAACTGCCTCGCATCGCGCACTGCCCTTAACGCCGATCGCCCGACACTTCCATATGCAACGACTATAATATCTGCATCGTCTATGCACTCGGCCTCGTATTCAACTATCTCGTCTCTAAATTTCGCGACTTTATCGACAATGCGCGTGATTTTTTTCTCGATTTCATTATTATTATTAGTCGGGAAACCCCATTCATTAGTAGTAAGGCCGGTTACATGCCATAAATAGCCGTCTCCGAATGCTGCCATCTCCGGCACTCCAGTCTCTTCATCAGGCTTATACGGCGTGAACTTGTCAGCTTCACAGCTCGGCTTAACTCTATTAATAATTTTAATTTCATCAGGCGACTTAGTTATAACTTTCTCGCGCATATGGCCTACTACTTCATCGCCTAAGATTAAGACCGGCTGCCTAAATCTCTCGGCCATGTTAAAGGCTTTAATAGCTAAATCATAGCATTCCTGAACGCTCGACGGCGAGTAGCATATAGAAGCATGATCGCCGTGAGTTCCCCATCTTGCCTGCATGACATCAGCCTGCGCAATTTTAGTAGGCGTACCGGTCGACGGGCCGCCCCGCATCACGTCAACTACAACAACCGGTATCTCGGCTATATAAGCTAAGCCTAAATTTTCCTGCTTAAGCGAGAAGCCCGGGCCTGACGTCGCAGTCAAAGCCTTTGCCCCAGCTATCGATGCGCCTATTGCCGCAGCAATGCCGCCGATCTCGTCCTCCATTTGCATAAAATGTCCGCCGATCTTCGGCAATTCCTCGGCCATCACTTCCGCTATCTCAGTTGAAGGCGTAATAGGATAGCCGCCGAAGAAATTGCAGCCCGCCGCAAGCGCTCCGTGCGCCATTGCCGTGTTGCCCTGCCAGAATTTTACCCCAGCCATCTTATTTAGCCTCCTGATTATTTAAATTTTCATTGACAGTGACGGCTAAATCCGGACAGATATTCTCGCACTGCCTGCAGCCAATGCAGTCTTCCTGCTTCACTGCCTCGGCCTTCAGCCTCTCGCTCAAGCCTAATACATTCTTAGGACACACGCCGATACACAGCGAACATCCCTTACACCATGCGCTGTTGACAACTACATTAAAACTTTTCTTAACAGCCAACAGTCACGCCCCCTCAGTCTTTATATTTTATTTAATTTTAAAAATTTAAAAAAACAGGAGGCAATCTTAACTATTACCTCCTGATTAAATTAAAATTTTAAATCGCAAAAATTTTAATTAACGCTTATTATTGCTGTTATAAAGCTTAAATTTAATTCCGTTCTCGTACTCAGAGCCGAAGCCGTTGACTTGGCCGACCTTCGGGAACTCGCCCTTACGCAAAAATTTGTCAGTTAATAAAAACGCCTTGCCTAAATCATTTAAGCCTAACTTTAATTTAAATCTCGCGATCTCGCCGGCCTCGACTGCATACGGCGATATAAATTTATCATCGCTGTCGATATTTGAGATAGCGGCCCACGGGAACAGCGACGGCAGCCTAAATGCGTGCGGCATATCCGAGTTAGTATAAAACGGCCACTCGTAAACTGCTTCTAATTTATTATTAGCATTAACATTATTAAAGACAGACAATCTTATCTTTCCCATCACGGACGGCTGATTGACCCACTCGTCGAACTCAGCGATAATATCATAGCCTGCTTCAATTAATCTCATCCACGGACGGGCAAGCGCAAGTCTTGCAAGATACGGGCTGTAGCACGGCAGTTCAGCTATCACGTCTATAGCATCAGCATTATAAACATGGCTCTCGTCATACGGGACTAATAAATTCCAGCTGCCTTGATTAATCTCGATGCTGTCGGCATTAATTACGTTCCATAACAGCCTGTCGTTTTCCTGCTCATAGACCATGGCCAAGACGGGCAGTGCGTGCTGCAGCCAGTAAGCCGCGTGCGGCATCTCGCCCCGGCAGACATAGCCCCGCGACGTCTTCTCGATATTCTCGTCATCATCAAGCCTGATCTGCAAGCCGATCATCTTGCCCATTCTGGGATATTCTTCGATCATTTCCAAATGAGCGTTCAGCCCAGTGCTGCCGTCCGCCGCCCTTGGCTGTTCGCGGAATATCACGCCGGACAAGTTGGACGTAAGACGTTCCGCAGCGTAAATTCCTATTTTGTTTAAGGCTAAATCACTCAACAACTTTCACCTCAAAAATTATTTATTAAATTATTTATTTATTATTTATTAACTACATTGACCGGCGAGCCGTCGATAAACGCCTTTAAATTGCCGCAGGTCATGTCCATTATGCGCTGCCGTGATTCTTTCGGAGCCCATGAGATATGCGGCGTGATAAAGCAATTTTTAGCTTTTAATAACGGATTGTCGCCTTTAATCGGCTCAGTGCTTACAACGTCAAGACCTGCTGCATAGACTTTACCGGAGTTCAGCGCGTCGGCCAAGTCCTGCTCAACGATAAGCGGCCCGCGCGAATTATTTAATATAATCACTCCGTCCTTCATCTTAGCTATATTTGCTTTATTAATCATGCCTTTAGTTGACTCAAACAGCGGGCAGTGCAGCGCAATTACGTCAGACTTCGCTAATAACTCGTCAAGCGTTACGTAATCAGCAATTTCTTTGCCGAAGTCATTAGGATACTCATCGACTGCTATGACATGCATACCTATAGCTTTAGCGATTTTGCCGGTCTTCTGACCGATGCGGCCAAAGCCGATTATGCCCATGGTCTTACCGGCAAGTTCTATTAACGGGTAGTCCCAGAAGCAAAAGTCCGGGCAGTTCTCCCACTTGCCTTCTTTAACTGCATTGTCATGATGTCCAATATGATGGCAGATCTCAAGCAGCAAGGCTATGGCAAACTGGCCGACTGCGTCAGTGCCGTATGTCGGTATATTAGAAACTGGGATATTTTTTGATTTAGCGTACTCAACGTCTACTATATTATAACCGGTCGCTAAGACGCTTATAAATTTTAAATTCCTGCAAGAATCTATAATATTTTTACTAATCGGCGTCTTGTTAGTGATTGCTATCTCAGCGTCGCCGATGCGCTTTATAATCTCGGCTTCGTCGTCAAGAGGCGTCCTGTCATAGACCTTAAGCTCACCGAAGGCTTCAAGGCCGCTCCAGCTTAAGTCGCCCGGGTTCTCCGTGTAGCCGTCAAGTATAACTATCTTCATGCTTGAAAATCCCCCTTTAATTAAATTAATTTAAATTTTAATTTATTTATTATAAACTATAAACACTAAAAAACTAAACAGCGCATTTTCACGGCGTTAATTTTCGGGAAATATTTTTATAAAATTTATAAAGCTGTAAAATAAAATTTAAATTTAAAAACGGGAGTGTGATAAATAAAAATGTACACGCGGGAAGTAAAGGTCATGCCGTCTGACGCGGCGGTGAACGGACAGATAAAGCTGCGCAATTTTTTAGATTATTTACAGGACACGGCGAGCCTTGCTGTTGAGGACATAGAGGGCAGCACTACGCAGCTGCTGGCGCGGGGCTATGCTTGGATATTGACGCGCTACGAGATAGAGTTCACGGGTCATACGCTGCCGTCGCTCGACGAAAAATTTAATATAAATACTTTTCATGATCCTAATCATGGCTACGGGACATTAAGGGTGTTTCAGGTCAATAAATTAAATGGTAATTTAATTGCGTGGGCAAAGACATCATGGCTGCTGCTGGACTTAGCGGCAGGGCGGCCTGTCAAAGCTATTGAACATATACCCGGGATAAATTCGCGCGATGCTCAGGATATTAATCCCGAGTTCCGCGACATTCCCAAGCTTAACGAGACTAATATTATTGAAGCGCCGTTTGAAATTAGATTTCATGATTTAGATGTTAACGGCCATGCTAATAACGCGGCGTATTTTGAATGGATATTTGAGGCTTCGAAAAATATTCCGAACTTTGACTTAATGAAGTATAGTTTGAAGAGTGCGGCGGCAAATTTTAGGTCAGGTATTAAGTGGGGCGATGAGTTAAATATTTTAATCTCGGAGCTTGAAGCTGGGCAAAACTCACGGGCTTTTGTTTATAATATTGCAGATTTAAATAAAAATAAAAAGCCGGAGAAGCCGACGGCGTTTTTATGTGAGTGGGAGATGATGACTGAATGAATATTGTGATAGTTGGAGCAGGTGAAGTCGGGCGGAGCATAGCAAACACGCTTGCGGGCGAGCAGCATGATGTGTATCTTGTTGAGCAGGATGAAGACAAGGCGCGGGAAGCTGACGAAGAACTTGATGTAAGAGTTATACGGGGCAACGGAGCGAGGCCGCAGGTCTTGAGTGAGGCCGGAATTTCTGAGGAGACCGGCCGCGAAGTTGATTTATTATTAGCCTGCACTGACCGTGACGAAGTGAATATGCTGTCATGCTGGATAGCGCACAGGGCCGGAGTTAAGCGCGTTATATCCCGGGTTAGAAATTTGGAGTTCACGGACTCGCCGACTTGGGGCAAGAAGCTGGGCATAGATATTATGATCTCGCCTGAAAGGTCTTTAGCCCGTGAAATTTTAGAGTTATTAGCCGTGACTTCGGCAAGCAAGACGGCAGAGTTATTAGACGGACGGGCGGCGATTTATGCGTTTAAAGCCTCTGATGATTCGCCATTAGTCGGCAAGAGCTTAAAAGATATAAGAATAGAAAATAAAAGTCTTGCGGCAGTGTTTGTGTATGTCGAGCGTGAAGAGGGTGAGGACATAGTGCCGGACGGCGACACTGTTATTAATGCCGGTGATTTATGCTATGTCGTGACGTATAAAGAGGCCGTCTGGCTGCTTGAGAAATTATTCCAGCTGCAGACATCGCGCGAGTTAAGAAAAGTATTTATAGTCGGCGGCGGCAAAGTAGGCTTTCAGACTGCTATGCGCATACGCAGCGAGTATCCCCATGCTGAGATTAGATTAATAGATTCTGATGCTGAGAAGTGCGCTAAGTTAGCTGAAGAGTTCGGCGGTGATGTAATAGTGATGAACGGTGACGGGGCTGACAAAAATTTATTGAGCGAGGAAGGCATAAGCGATGCGGACGGCTTTGTATGCGCGACTGAGTCTGACGAGGTTAATTTAGTATATGCTGCAATAGCTAAGTCAATGGGTGCGCGGAAGAGCATAGCGGTTGTGAGGCGGCGGCAGTATCAGGAGATGACGGACTTAATGCCGGTCGATGCAGTAGTCGATCCCAACGAGGCCTTAGCTTCTGTTATATTAAGTACGATACGCTACCCGGGCCACACAAGGGCTTTGTCTGTCATAGAGAAAATTAATGCTGAAATGGTCGAAATAGTTTTGCCGAAAGATCACCAGCTCGAGGGCAAGCCGTTATTTGAATTAAAATTGCCGAAGGGCGTTTTGCTCGCGCTGATTGGCCGCCGCAAGTCTATATTCGTGCCGACCGGCGCAACTACGCTTGAGGCCGGCGATAGAATTATTTTATTCGCATCGACCGAGTTAATGCCGGAGACCGTCGCATTATTTAATAATAATACACAGGCCGAAACGGGAGCGTAAAATTTTATCATGAAGATCTGGATAGTGTTAAAAGTCTTATCGCTGATAACAGGCGTGATAACTTTATTTATGTTTTTCCCGTTAGTGCTTGCATTTTACGATAACGGCAGCGATTTAAACGCGTTTTTATTCTCGATACTTTGCAGCGCAGCGATTGGCTTAATATTATGGTTTATCGGGCGGACGAGCGGAATTAAAGGCCGCCGCGATTATAAAACTATAGGCATACGCGAGGGCGTGGGCGTTGTAGTGTTCTCATGGATAATTGCGTCGGGCGTCGGAGCATTGCCGTATTATTTCTCGGGCGTGACGAGCTTATACACTGACGCATTTTTTGAGACCATGTCCGGCTTCACGACTACCGGCGCGACTATCTTGACAGATATAGAAGCTGCACCGCGCGGAATTTTATTATGGCGGGCGCTGACGCATTTAATGGGCGGCATGGGAATTATAGTATTTAGTTTAGCCGTGATGCCGTTTTTAGGAATAGGCGGCATGGAATTATTTAAGGCTGAAGTCCCAGGCGTGACGGCTGAGAAATTAACGCCGCGCCTTCATGATACGGCAGCTTTATTATGGAAGATATATTTTTTGCTCGTGTTCGCCGAGACTTTATTTTTAATATTCGGGGGCATGAATTTATTTGATGCGTTCACGCATTCATGCTCGACTATCGCGACCGGCGGCTTCTCAACCAAAAATAATTCGATTGCGTATTTTAACAGTGCATATATAGAATGGATAATTATTTTATTTATGTTCGCGGCCGGAATAAATTTCTCGTTATATTTTTTATTGATTGCCGGAGGCCGGAGGACTAATCTAAAAGTTAAATTTAAAAGTTTTATCGCTGACGAAGAATTAAGATGGTATTTTAAAATCGTCTTGCTCGCGTCGATAGCTATAACTTTATCGCTTATATTAACAGGCAAGTTCACGGGCGTTATTGATACGTTCAGGCACGCGGCGTTTCATGTCGTCAGCGTCATTACTACAACTGGATTTATCACGCATGATTATAATCTATGGCCGCAGGTTACAAGATTTATTTTTGTAATATTAATGTTATGCGGAGCGTGCGGCGGTTCGACCGGCGGCGGCTGCAAAGTCGCGAGGTTTTTATTGTTAGGCCGGCAGATTAACACCGAGGCGATGCGCATGATTCATCCAAGAGCCGTGCTTAACACGCAGTTTAATAAGCGGCCGGTCGCAAGGTCTATTATAGATTCTGCAAATTCTTTTTTAATGCTTTACTTTATGCTTTTGATAACCGGCACGCTGTTAGTAACGGCGTTTAATCATCCCAAGCTTGACTTATTAACTGCGCTGACTGGCGTTATGACTTGCTTGAGCAACGTAGGCCCGGGATTAAATTATTTAGGTCCGGTTGAAAATTTTGCATGGCTGCCATCGGGTGTTAAATGGATTTTCTCGTTATGTATGCTGGCCGGCAGGCTTGAACTATTTGCAGTTTTATTATTATTTTTAAAAGGCACTTGGAGACGCTAAGCTTAAATTAAAATTAAATTAAAATTAATGCGCTGTGCTTTGCTGCACGGCGCATTTTTATTTATTAATAATCAAAATACGCCTTACACGCATTTTATTTAAAATATCTTTTGCTAAAATAAAAATAAAATAAATTTAATTTTTATTTTAATTTTTAAAATTATTTTATGCAAAGGACTGAAGTTTTGATTTAATGGCGAATAATAAAAATAATAATAATGTCTTCGCTCCCCAGTATGTATCTTCAAGCGGCAAGCCTAAGCCGCCGGTGAATGGGGAGCAAGTGCCGTTGAGATTGCAAATTGCGTCGTTCATGTGCGGCGCAGGCGTAATGATTTTAGAATTAACCGGCTCGCGCTTAGTAGCGCCCTTCTTCGGAACGTCTTTAATAGTTTGGACAGCGTTAATCGGCGTGATAATGATTAGCTTGTGCATAGGCAACTGGCTGGGCGGTCACATGGCCGACAAGCATCCTGAAAATCGTTTGTTAGGTCATGTCTTAATGCTGGCAGCAATTATTACGGCTCTTACGGCCTTTATCGGCAACGCAATTTTAACGCAGCTGGCCGGTCAGAATATTTATATTTATCTCGCGTCTATATTAGCATCTGTAATAATTTTTACGCCGGTGAGCATATTAATGGGAATGACATCGCCGATTATCGTGAGGCTTGCCCTGCGCGACGTCTCGTCATCGGGTATGATTGTCGGCAGACTTAGCGCGTTAAACTCAGCCGGCAGCATCTGCGGAACTTTCTTAGGCGGCTTTGTGTTAATCTCGATGTTCCCGTCGGGAGTAATATTAATAATGCTTGCCTGCGGTATGGCCGCACTCTCGATGTTAGTTTATATTGCAGGCTGGGCTGGGACGCTGTTATTAGCGCTTGCGTTCGGCGCGGCGGCGTGGTCGGCTCAGGTTCATGGCCTGCCGATGACACCGGTCGGAGTTCATATAGACACGCGCTATAATCATATCACGATATTCGAGAGATATACGTTTGATGATAATCGGCGCGTTAGAATTATGAGAACTGATCCTGATCCGAACAATGCGCAGTCGTTAATGTACACAGATAATCCCGACGAGCTTGTGAGCGACTATACTAAATTCTATGACTTGGCCTTTCACTTCAAGCCAGACAGCAAGAAAATATTAATGTTCGGCGGCGGGGGATATTGCGTCCCTCGTCATGTTTTACATGACAGAGATAATGTCTCGATGGATGTCGTAGAGCTTGACCCGGGCGTCACTGAGGCTGCAAGAAAATATTTTGACTTGAAAGATGATCCTGACATGCGCATCTTTCACGAGGACGCGCGGACTTTTATTAATCGCAATAGCATAAGCTTTAATAATATAAGCGATGATTTGAAATATGACGCGGTGTTCATGGACGTGTTTAATTCTTGGTATTCTATTCCGTTTCATGTCACTACGCAGGAAGCGGCCGCCGGAATTAAAAAATTATTAAAGCCTGACGGACTTTTAATAATGAATATCTTGACGGCGATACACGGGCCGCGCAGCAAAGTCTTTCACGGTATATACGCGGCGTTTGCAAAAAGTTTTCCGGTGTTGATGATCTTTCCGGCGACCGTGCCGGAGCCGCGTTATGCTTACTCGGTGCAGAATATAATGTTAGTGGCGCTATGCTCTGACAACCCGCAGGTGCCGCCTGCGCCTAACTATAATACCGCAAGTCTGCTGGCTCATCAATGGCGCGTGCCTTTCACTCCTGAGATACCTGCCTTCACTGACCAATTCGCGCCGGTCGAACGCTATGCCTTAGTGCAGTAATTAATTTTAAAATTTTTAATTTTTTTAATAAAGGGTGTTGAATGTGAGCAATAAGAATAATAAGACAAATATTATTATACGCGAGTTAAGCTTAGTGCCGAAAGAAATTTTATTATTATTATGGACGGTGTCGCTTGTCACGCCTAATTTAGTTTATTCGGGTTCAAGATTTGCAGACACGCTGCATATTATGAAGTGGACGGTGACGGCTGCGCCGGTATTAATTGCATTATTAATTGCAGGTCTTGCAATGTTCTTTTACAAGCCTGAT
>JAFUXM010000097.1 GCA_017470785.1 Synergistaceae bacterium | reverse complement strand
ATTCCAGAGCTTATTCATAAATAATCTATACGTCTCGATTTTATTTGCGCTTAATAAAATATCGCGGCCTTGAGTTGCGAGCGCAGCAAGTCCCATTCGCAGCGCATCAGCGCCGTATTTGTCTATCATAACTAACGGGTCTATAACATTGCCGCGCGACTTGCTCATTTTAACTCCATGCTCGTCGCGTATCAGCGAGTGAATATATACATCCCTGAACGGCACGTCGTCCATAAACTCAAGCCCCATCATTATCATCCGCGCGACCCAGAAAAATATAATATCAAAGCCCGTTACCATTAACGACGTCGGATAAAAATATTTTAATTCAGGCGTGTCATCCGGCCAGCCCATAGTTGAGAACGGCCATAACGCACTGCTGAACCACGTATCTAACACGTCCTCATCCTGTTTAATATTATGGCTATGGCAATGCTCGCACTCAGTCGGATCAGTCTCGCTCACTGTGACATGGCCGCAGTCTTCGCAAGTCCACGCAGGTATTCTGTGTCCCCACCATAATTGCCTTGAGATGCACCAGTCCCGGATATTCTCCATCCAGTTAAAATACGTCTTCTCCCACTGAGCCGGAATCCATCTAATCCTGCCGTCTTTAACAGCCTGCACGCCTCTGTCAGCAAGCGGCTTCGTCTTCACGAACCATTGATCCGACAAATACGGCTCAACGACCGTGCCGCATCTCTGACAATGTCCGACCGAGTGCTTTATATCCTCAACTTTAATTAACAAGCCTTGACGCTCTATATCTGCAACTACAGCAGCCCGCGCCTCTTCAATGCTCATGCCTTGATACTTGCCGGCATTCTCATTCATAATACCTTTAGCATCTATAACTTGAATTTGCTCTAAGTTATGATTAAGCCCGACTAAAAAGTCATTGGGGTCATGCGCCGGCGTGATTTTAACGCAGCCCGTCCCGAACTCAGGATCAACCATGTTGTCTTCTATAATTTCAATCTCACGATTAACTAAAGGCACGCGCACTTTCTTGCCGATTAAATGTTTATATTTCTCAGCTCTGGGATGTACGGCTATAGCTATATCGCCCAGTATCGTCTCCGGCCTCGTCGTGGCGACAGTCAAGCCCCACTCACCGTTAATCTCGCCGTCAACGAATAAATATTTCACATAATAAAATTTACCGTCGGCCTCTTTATACTCGACTTCCAAGTCAGATATAGCAGTCTGGCATCTCGGACACCAATTAACTATATAACGGCCTTTATATATCAAGCCTTTTTTATATAATTTTACAAATACAGACCTTACAGCCCGTGAAAGTCCCTCATCGAACGTGAAGCGCTCGCGCCGCCAGTCGCACGAATTGCCCAGCCGCTTCATCTGCTCGATAATCTTATTGCCGTAAATATTCTTCCATTCCCAGACCTTCTCGACAAATTTCTCACGGCCTAAGTCATGACGCGTTATGCCCTGTTTAGCTAAATCTTTCTCGACTACGTTCTGCGTCGCTATGCCTGCATGGTCAGTGCCGGGCAGCCATAACACGCTATAGCCCTGCATACGCTTAAACCTGCACATAATATCCTGAAACGTATGGTCAAACGCGTGTCCGACATGCAGCGACCCCGTAACGTTCGGCGGCGGTATGACTATACTAAACGCCTTTTTATCATGCTCGATCTCAGCATTAAACAAGCCCTTATCAAGCCATACTTGATACCATCTCTGCTCAAGTTCGTCCGGCGAATAATTCTTCGCGAGATTTTTATTTCTTTCCATGATAGCTAAATTCCCCAACACCTTTTAAATTTAAATTTAAAATTTTTTATATTATAAACTAAATTATTTTATTTTTCTGACCGGCTGACTTTGCCCTGCAGCGTGCTTACAGCAAAATTAAAATTAAAATTAAAGCGCACCGCTTGCATTGCAGTGCGCTTATAAAATTAAAATTTAAATAACTATTTTCTTGTGCGCTCACGTGCCTTTGGCTTCTTAGCTTTGCTTAACGAATTAGGCTTAATCTCTTGGCCTCGCAGCTCGGCTATCTTATCGCGTAAAGCTGCCGCCCGTTCAAAGTCTAATTTCTCGACTGCGTCCCACATCAAGCGCTCAAGCTCAGATATATTATATTCAAGCACTTTCGGCTCTTGCTTAATTTTCTTTAAATCTTCATGAGCATACGCCGCAGCAAGCTCCGGCGGCAATAAATTTACAACGCACTTTTCAATGCTCTTAGGCGTGATGTTATGCTGCTTGTTAAATTTAATTTGCAGTCCGCGCCGCCGCCTCGTCTCGCTCACAGCCTTATTAATTCCTTCAGTTATATTATCTGCATATAAAATTACTTTACTGTTAATATTCCGCGCAGCCCGTCCCATGATCTGAATTAAAGACCTGTGCGACCTCAAATAGCCCTCGCGATCAGCATCTAAAATTGCAACTAACGTGACTTCAGGCAAGTCCATGCCCTCACGCAGTAAATTTATTCCTACTAAAATCTGCACGTCGCCATTGCGCAAATCTCGAATTAATTCCGCCCGTTCAAACGTATTAAGCTCCGAGTGAATATATTTAACTTTAAATTTCAAATCGCTTAAATATTCTGCCAAGTCCTCTGACGAACGTTTAGTTAAAGTTAAGACCAGCGCCCGCTCGCCGCTGTCAGCTATAACTTTTAATTTTTTAATCAAATCATCGACTTGATTAATTGCCGGCAGTATCTCAACTTCAGGATCAGGCACGCCCGTCGGCCTGATTATCTGCTCGGCGACCTGCTCAGAATTTGCAAGCTCATAGTCGCCCGGCGTCGCCGATACAAATATTGCCTGCTTCATGTGCTGCTCAAATTCTTTAAACTCAAGCGGCCTATTATCCAAACATGACGGCAGCCTGAACCCATTATCAACCAGCACCTGCTTACGCGCTCTATCACCGTTAAACATCGCCCGCACCTGCGGCAGCGTGATATGCGACTCATCTATAAACATAATAAAATCATCCGGAAAGAAATCTATTAACGTCCCGGGCGGCTCGCCTTTATTACGCCCGTCTAAGTATAACGAGTAATTTTCAATTCCGGAGCAATAGCCCGTCTCGTTCAGCATCTCAAGATCATATTTAGTCCGCATCTTAATTCTTTCGGCCTCTAAATATTTTTTATTATCTAAAAATTTATTTTCTATGCTTTCAAGCTCCTGCTCGATTAACGGCACAGCCCGGGCTATCGCATCGTTTTGCGTCACGTAATGCTGCGCCGGAAATATCGAAGCCTGACTAAGCCGCTCAATTAAATGCCCCGTCAGCGGCTCGATTAAATCTATACGCTCTATCTCGTCATCATAAAACGTAACTCTAATACAATTTTCGTCATACGCCGGAAATATCTCTATCGTGTCGCCGCGCACTCTAAACTTGCCGGGCTCTAATACTAAATCATTGCGCTCATAATAATTTTCTATTAATCTTTCCATAAAAGCTCTATGCTCTGCGCGCTCACCTTCTTTAAACGCAAATATAGCATTCTCGTAATTTTCGCGCTTGCCAAGGCCATATATACATGACACGCTCGCAACAACTATAACATCGCGCCTTTCAATCAATGCTTTAGTCGCAGCAAGCCTTAACTTTTCAATCCGGTCATTAATCGACGCATCTTTCTCTATATAAACATCGCTCGACGGGATATAAGCCTCCGGCTGGTAATAATCATAATAACTTACAAAATAATGCACGGCATTTTCCGGAAAGAAATTTTTAAATTCGCTGTATAATTGCGCAGCGAGCGTCTTATTATGCGCAAGTATCAACGCCGGCCGGTTTAACTCAGCGATCACATTTGCCATTGTGAACGTCTTGCCGCTGCCGGTCACGCCCATCAACGTCTGAAATCTTTTATTAGCTCTAACGCCTTTTATCAATGCGCTTATTGCCTCCGGCTGATCGCCTGACGGCGGCCAAGCCGAGTGCAGCACAAAATTTTTATTATTATTCATGTTATTTTTTAATCATCCTTCGCGTCTCTTCAAGCACTTCACGAGCTTTTATAAATCCTGCTTCAACTTTTTCCTGAAGCCACTTGTCTTGAATAGCTTTATAGTTTGTTATAGATTCCCATTCTGAAACTTCTTCATCACTCAAAAATCTTACATGTGATCCGTCAGCTTCTAAGCATTTTATTTGCTCGGGCAAAGCAGCATTCATCACAGCGCCAAGCTGACCGTACGCTTTATCCGCAGCTCTTTCAAAAGCCTCATGATCTTTTTCTGAAAGGGAATTCCAGGTGTCTTTATTCATGGCTATGAGATAGGCGTGGCCAAGCCATAATTTCGGCGAGACTGCTATATATTTAGCTTCTGTGTGCGCTTTAATGTCATAACCGCTGTCGATATTAACTATTAAGCCGTCGAGCGAGCCGTCCGCAAGAGCCTCAAAAACTTTGCTGCCCCACGGCATTGTTACTGGTATTGCCCCGGCATTGCTTAAAAAATCTTTGTGCCAGAAACTCGCGCTGCGCCATTTCTGATTTTTAATCAAACTTAAATTATTAAGAGGCTCATGACTGAAAAAAGCCGCAGGAAATCCAGTTGCTATAAAAATTACGTGCAGATTTTGCTTCTCGATTTCGTCTTTCAAGGCCGGAATTTTCTCGTAAATGTTTCTGAAAAAATTAACCTGTTCCTGTCCTGTTGGGCCGACTGGGAAACTCTTGAATACCTGATGAAACGGCAGAGCATCCATGAAATATTCCGGCACTACAACGGCAAGCTGTGCGGTCTTAGCTTCTTGAACAGTGGACAAAGCTTTATAGCTTATACTTAGGTCTCCGTTCCAGTGAGGAGCGATTTTAATTCGTCCGTTTGATTCTTTCTCGACGGCTGGGAAAAATACATCATTCAGGAAACGTGTGCGCATGTTCCCCAAAGGTTCGTGGTCGGAATAAATAAGTGTCGTCGTCTCAGAATTGCGCCACCTCAGCGGAAAGACTCCATCATTTCTGAAGCTCCCGATGAAGTTGAAGCGGTCAAGTTTATTGTTCTGCTTTGCCTCTATCTTGTTCCCCAAGTCCATAATCAGCCCGCTCTTATACTCCGGCCATTCCGGTAGGCCGTCAGTGTTGGGGTTTCCTGTCTTCGCGAAATTCGTCCAGTAGTTCATGATTACATCAGAAAATTCACGGTCTCTCTGTTCCGGCTGTGCTGACTTTCCGCCAAATATATACTGATTTGTGAGCGTCCCGAAGACGAACGGCATATCAACAATATGCGAGGCTATCGGGCTGTAAGGTGAAGTGTATGTGAACTCGTAGCCATACACCGGCACGTCAAACTTGCTCTGACGTTCAAGGATGTAGAATGTCTGCTCACTTATCGTGTAGTCAGATGTCAGTTCAAACGCGGAACGTTCCGTCTCATCAATCGGGTAGAGCTTCACGAACTCCTGCATTCTGTCCTCACCGAACATTTTTTCGGCTGAGGCTCTGAACTCTTCGGGTGTGCTATGAGGCAGTGCAAACGCCTTGAACGGAAAATACTCTGCCTCCATCCATCCGGCCAGGAGCGGAATTTTCATCTGTTCACCGCGCGCAAAGACAGCTCCGGGAAATTCACGCAGGACGTAATTATCGACGTTCGGGGAAAATGCCGTAACTATAGGATTACTGCTGAAGTCCCATAGCGCAGAGTCGTTTAGCTTCTCCGCAGGCATAGCACGCAGTTCATCAATAGATTTTGCGCCCATAGCCCTCATAAAATCTTCTCCGCGCTTGTGTGCTTCACTAAAACTCTCAAGAGGCCCGATATATCCGTCCCATAATGCACCGCTCTCACATATTGCCTTGTGGAACAGCCCGTCAGCCAGCGGTGAAGCCATTAGAATCCCGATCGACATAGCACCAGCAGATTCTCCAAAAATAGTAACGTTGTCAGGGTCTCCACCGAATGAAGCTATATTCTCCTTCACCCACTTCAACGCCGCAATCTGGTCTTGCAGGCCGTAATTTCCCGAAGCACCTTCTACGTCAAGCTCAGGGTGCGCGAGAAAGCCCAGAACTCCGAGCCTGTAGTTGAATGTTACGACAACAACGCCTTTACGCGCAAGGTTTGAGCCTTCGTAGGCGGTTTCTTCACCGCTGCCGAACTGAAAGCCTCCGCCGTGTACCCAGACCATTACGGGCAATTTTTCGGACGGTGCTTTTGCGGGAGTCCAGACGTTGAGGTAAAGGCAGTCCTCACTTCTGGGCGAGCCTTGCTGCTGGTCGTTAGCGAGTGCCGAGAATGCTCGGTTCCCGAATTTAGTTGCGTCCCTGACTCCTTCCCATGACTTGGCCGGAACTGGAGAATGCCAGCGCAATTTTCCGACGGGAGGCTCTGCGTAAGGTATGCCCCTGAATATCCGCAGTCCGTCAGAAGTTTCTCCGTGCAGTTTCCCTTGCTTAATGGTTATTGTTGCTTCGTCCTTTAATGCGTCAAGAACCGCCATAGTCATATCATCAATAAGCATAGTAGCTCCAGAAACTAAATCGATATTCAACGCTTTGCCCTCCGCATCATACTTCACAGCGTCTATGCCGTTCTTCAGCACCCAGTCTTCATAATAAGCTGCTTGTTCCCACCAGTCTTTATTGATGGTACTGACCGTTTTCATTCCGTAATTGTCGTATTTTTCCTTAATGCTTTCTCCGTCTCTGGTGATGTAATCCAGCAGCACCTTGAAGATCGCGCCGTCCTTGAAGATTACGTTTGCTACATACAGGCCCCACGTGTCATTGTATGATGTGCCCGTCTTGATTGTGTAGCTTTCTGCTTCAGTTATGCCGTTGAGAGCATTATTGACAGCTTCGGATAATTCTGCAACGTTAATTGTTGCTCCTGAAATCAAATCGGGGTTCACTGCATGGCCGTTTTTATCAGTCTTCACAGAGTCTATTCCATGCTCAACGACCCAATTCTCATAATACGCTACCTGCTCCCACCAATCTTTGCCCAGACTGCTTACGGGTTTAATGCCGTAGTTGTCGTGAAGTTCTTTGCTGCTCTTGCCATTAGCGAGACGGTCAATGATGACGTTTGTAATTTTTCCGTCATTTTCAACGATGTTTGCAATGTAGAGTCCCCACTGCTGGCTGTAAGAAATTCCCGATTTAACGTTCACTTCTGCGAACGCTGTGGCAGACACGGAAACGATAATCATAACTGCAAGTATTGCGGTCAGTTTTTTCATTTTTAATTTTCTCCTTTGATATGTAAAATTCTCTCTGCATTCTTGTGAGCGATAAGTTCTTTTTCTTCGTCCGTTAAAAATTCCGCTGACATTAAAAATTCATAAAAATTTCCCTGCTTTATGTATGGGTAATCGACAGCCCACATTATATGTTCAGCTCCCATTAGCTTCACCATATATTCAAACTGCATCGACGATAAAATTCCGCTTGGCGTTATGTAAAAATTCTTCTTGTAATAGTCAGAGATTTTCTTGCGTAATCCTGTTGATTGCGGAGTCATCATATAATCCAGCCTTTCAAGGTATGCAGGTATCAATTCGCCCCAATGTCCTGCTATGATTTTCAAATTGGGGAGCTTGTCGAATATTCCCGACAGAATCAGCCTTACTTCATGGATACCAACGTCAAGATGCCAGCCAAACCCCGCACTTGCAAACTGTCCCGCTATAAAATTCGAATATTCAGGCGATGTGTAATAATAATCCTGAATCACCGGATTTATAGGAGCAGGGTGAAATGAAACAGGCACATCAAGTTCAGCGGCCTTTGCAAAAATCGGGAAGAAGGATTTTTCCTCATAAAAATGTCCCTGATACTGTCCAGCTAATAGCGCACCGCAGAAACCGTACTCTTTCACACAACATTCAAGTTCTCGAGCGGCTTCAACAGGGTCAGCCATTGGTAACGTAGCAAACGCAGCAAATCTATCCGAATGAGCCCTGACTTTTTCCGCTAAAATGTCGTTAGCTCTCTTGCAAATTCTAACAGCTTCAGACGCAGGAACTTTATCAGAAACCGGCGATGTGTAAGACAATACTTGCATGTCGATTCTGTGTTCATCCATAAATTTAATTCGCTCGTTGTCAATATCCGTTAAAGAGTTCCCGACAAAGACCATGTTTTTATAGAAGCCTGTAACTTCGTTGAATTTGTTGTTCTCGTCAATAATTTCCTGCGCCGTAAAATGTTCCTCAAGCGTTATAAGCCGCATAAATCATTCCTCCGGTAAAATGACTTCAATATTGTCGCCTGGACTATGTATAGCCGCCCTGACGATCTGAAGCTCATAGACGATTAACGCCGGATTTTCAGCACTGCCGAATCTTTCAATTTCTTGCGGTATCCTGTTCAGATACTGTTCTCGTGTTGCCATGTCCCTTGTTTCGATGACGTTTGCATAGAGCCTAATCCAGCGTCCTTTATTGAAGCCTATTAAAGCGACATGATTATTTTCCGTTAACTGCCTGTGCATTGCCTTGCCCACCCTCGTTCCGAAATATAAAACCCCGTTTTTTTCAAGGATTTGGCTTATAGGTCTTCCCGATGGATATTCGCCGTCAATCGTGAGCAGATAATAAAATCCGCAGTCTTTTAAAAAATCATAAATCTTACTCATTGCTTGCCTCCTAAAAATTCGTCAATATAATAACTCGTTAGCGCGATCGTCTGTGCCGCATAAAAAATAAAAAATAAAAAATGAAAAATGGGGAACTGATAAAAGTTCCCCGTTTTTTATTAAATTAAAATTTTTAAGGCTTAGGCCCTACGCACTGCATGAGCGTGAAGTTATGATTTTTCGTAAGGCCTAAAAGCTTAGTGAGGCCTTTGCGGTCGAAGTTCATACGCGTCCTTGCTCCCCAGCCCTGCGACGCAGCGTAAAGATAAACGCCCTGCATTGACAGCCCTGCATGGGCAAAGCCGCAGTTTAAAATTGCCTCGGGCGGTACTTTTCTTCCGGTATTTGCCCATTTTGAAGCATCTTGAACGTAAAGCAGATCAACAGCCGCTTTAGCGACAAAAGGCTGGCTTCCCGTCAATACCCTATTATCGCCCTCAGCTATAAGCGTAAGGCTGTGTTCTGACGGATTATAACGGTACGTACCTGACTTAGTGAACGCGAAAATAATCATGTCCTGAATATTCGATGCTGTCGGATAAGTCAGCTTGCCGTTATCGCGGTTAACGCCGCCCGCAACCCATAACAAAGTCGAAAGCTGTTCAAGGGTCAGCTCTGTGTCTTCAAAATCTCCAGCACTTTGACGAGACGCAACAGCATCAAGTACACCAATTCCGCCTGACTTTTCAGGAGCAGGAAGTTTAATGTCTTCTGCCGCAAAAGCCGGAACGCTCAACAAAACGAAAACTAAAAACAAATAAACTGCTTTTTTCATTGATAAATACCTCCATGAAAGAAAAAATTTTTTTATGGTCAGCCTGCAAAGCAGACATTGCCGTCTTTAAACGTTAAACTGCGCATTTCGTTGCCGTAAACTTCGTGGGAAGATGCGATTTTCTCAATTATGTCCATGTCTTTCGGCGAAAGCTCGAGAGAAAGCGCGTTGATATTATCATATAAGTGTTCAGGACTGGCCGTGCCGATGAGAGTTGAAGCGTCAGGAAGTTTTGCAGCAGTCCAAGCCGTCATTAGCTGCGAGAGCGACACACCTTTACTATCAGCGAAAGCTTTCAGCTCACGCACCAACGGAAGATTTTTAGGCAGGTTCTCACTCGAAAGCATAGGCGAGGGCATTGCTCCTGATACTTTGCCTTCAAGCGTCCTGTCATTCAGAAGACCATGCCCTAGCGAACCGAAAGTTAAAATCCTTACGCCAAGTTCACGGGCAGTCGGAATTAAATCTTTTTCGATTTCACGCTCTATCAATGAATATTCAAGCTCTACAGTATGAACAGGATGAATTTTATGCGCCCGTCTCAAAGTCTCAGCGTCAATTTCAGTCAGCCCGATATTGCGTATAAAGCCTTGCTCTTTAAGCTCAACAAGAACTTCCATTATGTCCTCAATCGGTATTGAGCTGTCCAGTCTTGCCGGCTGATAGAGATCAACGTATTCAAGCCCCAAACGGTGAAGCGAATAATTTAACTGCGCCTTAATACGAAACGGATTGACATCAAGGCCGTAAATTCCGCTATTATTATTTTTTAACGGCTGAAAAAGCACTCCGAACTTCACCGAAAGAAAATATCTATCCCTCGGGACATTTCTTAACGCATTGCCTACGACGATCTCGCTTTCGCCGCCGTTATAAAAATTTCCGGTGTTAAATAACGTAATGCCATTATCAATAGCTGCGTGAATCGTACGAATTGATTTCTCTTCGTTGCTCCGCCTCATTCCCATGCAGCCAAGCCCTAAACGCGAAATTTTATTTGCTGCCATGATTTTAAGCAAAAGCTGGCATCGCAAAAATTAAAATTCCAATAACTATAAACGATTTTTTCATTAATCTATCTCCTTTCGAGATAAAATCTTTTTTAGCAGCCTTAACAAGTCCTGCTTGTCCTTCTGCGTAAGATTGCCCGTTATTCTATCTTCAAGCTCATCGCCGAGCTTGTAAAGCAAATCCGCCATTGACTTCGCTTGTTCCGTTAGGCAAATTACTTTGCTCCTGTTATCATTCGGATTGCTTCGGCGCTCTATCATCCCTTTCTTCTCTAAATTCTGCAGCACCCTTGTCACAGTCGGATTGCTGATATAAAAATGCTCTTCAATGTCAACCTGCCTTATCGTCCCTTGAGGATTTATCAGCAGAAATTTCAAAACCTTGTACTGCGTCAAGGTCAGCCCGTGAGGTTCTAAAATCTCAAAAGAGAGCTTATCGCATTCTAAATTCACGAACTTCAGCCAAATTGCTACTTTATCTTGATTCAATTTTTCATCTCTTCTTTAATTAATAGCACGCTATGTTTTTTCAAAAAATTATACGCTTCAATATAAAATTAGTCAACCGTCAGCCCGACCATTAACTGCACACTTGCGTAAATCTCATAAACACTCTATAAAAATTTTAATTATTTAAAACCCTAATCAAAAAATTAATTTATAAAAAAATCTCCGGCTAAATAAAATTACAGCCGGAGATTTTTTAATTTTATTTTATAATTTTAAAAATTAAATTTACGCCTGCGCTGCCCTTGCTATACGAGCTTTCTTCAGCCAGTCTTTGCCGTCAACGCATCTTGCGACCATGAACGATACGACATAGTCACCTGCAGCGTTAATCATCGTAGCAGGCGGGTCAACTAAATTGCCTATCGCTACAACGATCGGGAACGCGAGCTCCATTTTATCAGGGAAGAACACCGCGCATAAAATATATTCGCCGATATAGCCGCCGCCCGGCACGCCGCTCATTCCGACAGATGCTAATATAGCTACAAGCAATATCATCGGCAGCTGCGAGAAAGTTAAAGGCTGACCTAATACGCCCATTACAAACGCAACTTTTAATATAATCGCGGCGCTGGAGCCGTCCATGTGCATAGTTGCGCCTAAGGGCAGCACTATATCCGAAATATCTTTAGAAATTCCGGTCTCGGCTGCGACGTCCATATTAGTCGGGATAGTCGCAACTGACGAGCAAGTCCCAAGCGATACTACCGCAGGGCGTGTTATATGCCTGAACATCTCACGCACGCCCTCGCTTCCTGCGCCAAGCCACGCCATGATCGGGAACATAGTGAAGACATATATAAAACAGAACGGGTAATAAACTATTAACGCTCTTGCATAGCCTTCAGTTATCATCGGCCCGTACGACGCGACTAAATCAGCAAATATTGCAAAGAAAGCTATCGGCGCATAATAAGTAATAAGCCCGACAAATTCCATCATCACAAACGTAAGCTGATCGAGCCACTTTACAATCAAGCTCGCCTTTTCGCCGCATAAATTAACCGAGAAGCCAAATAAAATCGAAAATACTATCAACGGCAGCATAGCGCGGCGGCTCAATAATCCAACAAAGTCCTCGACCGTGAAGAAATTCACGACCATCTGCGTGAAGCTCGCGTGCTCACCGACGGTCTCAGTCGCAACATTAGTCCACGCGGTCACAACCGGCGGGAATATCATCACAAGCACAAAGTAAATCGCGCCGGCTATTGCAGCCGTGAAGACAAAATTTAAAATAGTCATAAACATAATTTTGCCCGCTCTCGTGCGGCTCTTCACTCCGGCTATCGCCCCAGCCACCGACGCAAATACCATCGGCACAACCACGCAAAACATCATGCGGATAAATATCGTGCCTAAAAACGCGATATTATGCCCAAACTCAGGATTGACCCAGCCGGCAAATGCTCCGGCTATCATCGCAGCAACAAGAATAACAAGCAATAAATAATTCTTTGCTACTGACTTTGCTTCCATAAAAATATCTCTTCCTTTCTAAGTTTAAGTTAAGCTTAATATTATTAATATATTAACTTTCTGTAAAATATTTCGCAGCCTGCTCGTTGCCACGAAAATTTAAGTGCAGATACGACGCCAGAATATTTTCGCTCACATAGCCGCCCGGGTAAGACTTGCCCGTTCTAAGCCTCGTGAACTTAAACGCGTAATTAAACTTGCTCGCGTCTTCTATTAAAGGCGTCATAGTCGAAAAATGAAACTCATGGCCGCGCAGCACGCTGCCCTTAATTCCTAAAATATTATCGCTCAAGCTCTCGCACGTCACATAGCCCACCGTCTGCAGCCTGTCATGCATCGCGCAGCTGGCCGGAATTAATCCAAGCATGTTATATTTATTATTATCAAAGTCAATTAAATATTCGCTTAAATACATCATGCCGCCGCACTCGGCAAATATTTTTAAATTTTTATTATTAATAATGCTCTCACGCATAGAAATATTTGCCTCAAGCTCACGCGCAAATATCTCAGGAAATCCGCCGCCGAAAATCGCTGCATTAATATCTTCAGGCAAAGTTTTATCATGCACCGGACTGAAATAAATCAGCTCCGCACCTAAGCTCTCTAAATACTCTAAGCTATCGGGATAATAAAACGAGAACGCCTCGTCCCGCGCAACCGCAATTCTAAACTTCTTCTTATTTATATTAATATTATTTATAATATTTTCAGCTTCAGGCTCTTGCAGCTCAGGCGCAGAATTTGCAGCATCCAATAATTTATCAATATCAACTCCGGCTTCAACAGCAAGACGCGCCGCTTCTATATGCTCCTGCTCAGAGATATTTTGCCGCTCAAGCTCCTCTGCCGGAAGTAAGCCTAAATGCCTCTCGGGAATTTTTAAATTATCATTGCGTTTCACAGCGCCGATTAATTTAATATTAACTTTATTAAGCCCTTGCTCTATCATCTCACGGTGCGAGTCCGAGCCGATATTATTTAATATCACTCCGGCTAAATTTATTTGCTTGTCATATTCTCTAAAGCCCAGTGCTACAGCTGCTGCGCTCTCACCGACCGACTTAGCATTTACAACTAATATAACCGGAATATTTAATAATTTTGCAATATCAGCGCTTGAGCTAATGCCGTGCTTGCCGCCGTCATATAAGCCCATCACGCCTTCAACTACTGCAATATCATAGCCGTTTGCAGTTTTGCAAAATAATTCATAGACTTTCTCGCGGCTCGTCAGCCACGTATCAAGATTATAAATTTTGCACTTGCCTGCGCGTCTATGATGCTCAGGGTCTATATAATCAGGCCCGGCCTTATAGCCTATAGCTTTAACTCCGCGTTTATTTAACGCAGCTAAAAGTCCGCTGACTATAGTTGTCTTGCCCGATCCGCTGCCTGCCGCCGCAATTAAAATTCTTGGGAATTTTTTTAAATTCATAAATTTAATTTAACGCTTTATTATTGCTGTTATTTAAATTTTCTTCCCATGTGATAAACGAGTGATAATAGACTTCGTCGTTATCGTCAAGCCCACGCGTGATCTCAGTTATATGCGTGTGCGTCGCGTGCACTTGCTCTAAGACATATTTAACGGCTATCATCGGCTCGGTCTTAGCGCCGCAGGTATAAATATCAAGCGCCATGTAATTTACTTCCGGCCAAGTATGAACTGACAAGTGCGACTCGCTGATAACAACAACGCCGCTGACTCCGTTGGGCGGGAAACGATTAAACGAGACAGACCAAACCTGAGCATGAGCTCTCCTTGCTGCCTCGACCAAAATATCCTGAAGACGTACGACGTTCGTAATAGTATCGTCACAGCCGGAAGCCTCGACGATAAAATGCACACCCTTTGGCGACAACGAACCAAGCCTCCTAAATTTTATTTTATTTTTATAAAATTAATTTTAGATTTTCGTATTTTAAATTTAAATTAAATGCTTGTCAAACTTGAATAAATTTAAATTAAATTTTAATGATTGCTCAGCACGATAATTTTCTCGCGCTCGAGCTCAACGACAGGGAAAGTATTATTAGGCAGCGGCGGCACAAAATTACGCGTCTTATCTATTACTAAAAAATATCTTGCGTCATCGGCCCACATTAAAGATATATTATTATCGCTTAGTCTAAATCTCTTAGAAGCAATGCCGTCTATCTCGGGACTGTGCTGCGAAAGCGCGTAATCCCCAAGTGAATAGAAATACAGCGACGGCCTGTGTATATCATACTGAATCATCAAATCGCCCGGCTTTAAATTATTGCGCAGCATTAAGCCGCTGTCTCTAAGCGTGAAATTAGCGGCGGTCAAGTCAAATATTCCAGTCAAGGGCATCAAGCCTGCAAGCGCCGCAAGCATAGCGCAGCGCGTTAATTTAATTATTTTGCGTTTGCGCGAAAAATAGCGGCTTATCATTATAAAAATTAATAAAAAAACAGCCCATGGGATTAAAGACATCTCAGAGCCTTTTAAAATAGGCGTGAACTTCCAAGCGCAGGGCAATGCTATAAATATAATTAAAATTAAAATTAAAGAATTTAACGCCGCAGCATTCTGCACAGCTAAAACTCGGCCAGTCTCAAGCCATTCGTCGAGCGAGTCGCCGATTAACACACCTGCCGCCGGTACGCACGCAGTCAGCATCAATAAATCGCCAGTTGCAAGAGCTGATATTAAAAAAATTACAAACCAGAACGCCGTGAATATACGCCTTTCAAATCCGCAGCTGATTAAACTGTCAAGCTCAAATAAATTTTTAGGCAGCACTTCCCAGAAAGCTTGAATTAAAAAGCCAAGCCACGGCGTGAACGCAAATAATATAATAAATATATAATTTAAAATATTAAACTCTATCAGCTTCGGCGATCTATAAGTCATTAAAGTTATCATCAACGGGTTAAAAATTAACAGCAACGCTAAATAAATTAATAAAGCCATTACAGCCATAAAAACTATAAGCTTATTTTTCAGCGCAAATTTTAATCTCTCAAAATCCTGAATTAAGAGCGAGAACAAAAACAAAGTCAGCCATGGCATGATCAAGCCTTCAGGCCCTTGAATTATGAATGCGCTTATCGACGCCGCAAATACCCATAGACTTTTCTTATTGATAAATCCTGCCAGCGTAAATCCCATGAGGCACGCATATAAACTATAACTTGCGGCCAGCTGCGACGCAGCGAAACATACAGTCATGCTTGCTGAGATTATCGCCGCTAAAATTCCGCCCCGCCGGGTCTCAGCTGCTAAGTACGCTGCCCAAGCAATCAACACTCCGCTTAAGGCCGGCCAAAATCTGACGGCAAATTCATTCCAGCCAAAAATCTTAAGCGATAACGCGTTAAGCAGCCATAAGCCCAAAGTCTTACCGGCAAAAGCTATTGCCCCGAGCTTAGGCTTAAAATAATTAGAATGTGACAGCATGTTAAGGCTTATCGACGCGTTCACGCCCTCGATATTATCAAACAACCCGTGATCGCCTATGCCTCTTAAATAAATATATAATAAAATTGCTGCCAAAGAGCACGCAAACACGAGCCTCGCTTTCTGCGATGCCGATATATTCACGAGCCCTTTATATCTCATTAACACTAAATTAAAACTCCTTTATTAAAATTAAAAATTAAATTAAACTTCACCCACAAACTCCGCCGCGTCTTTCGAGTTCCAGCCTATAGCTATAAGTTTCTGGATAAAATCCTTGCGTTCTTCTGCACGGCCCTCTGCCTTGCCTTCTGCACGCTCTGCAGCTAACTCGGCATCAATCTTATCTTGAAATAAATTCCTCAGCACTCTCTCTAATGTTTGCATCGCTTCACTGTCTCAAACTTAAAATCAAATTAAACTTCGCCCACGAACTCCGCCGCGTCTTTCGAGCTCCAGCCTATAGCTATAAGTCTTTGGATAAAATCCTTGTGCGCTTTCGCTATACCTTCTGCACGGCCTTCCGCACGGCCTTCTGCCTTGCCTTCCGCACGGCCTTCTGCCTTACCTTCCGCACGGCCTTCTGCCTTGCCTTCCGCACGGCCTTCCGCTATACCTTCCGCACGTTCGGCTGCTAACTCGGCATCAATCTTATCTTGAAATAAATTACGCAGAACTCTCTCTAATGTCTGCATCGCTTCACTGTCTCCTTTCAGTGTCTCATAAAGCAAACTATTTAATGCAACGCTCACCCGCAATACTGCGTCTTTATATTCATTATTCGGAGCGTTGTCTAAAA
This sequence comes from Synergistaceae bacterium, assembly GCA_017470785.1. Taxonomy (GTDB): domain Bacteria; phylum Synergistota; class Synergistia; order Synergistales; family Aminobacteriaceae; genus JAFUXM01. The sequence goes on along the minus strand of JAFUXM010000097.1, from coordinate 17,626 downwards.
ATGTCCGTACGTTCTCGCGCTTGGCGTTCTTGACTAAAATTTTAAAAGCCTCGTAGCCTGATGCGCTCAGTCTCGACATAACTATCACCTGCGCAGGTATGCACACCGCACCCGTAACTATATAAATCCCCGGGCAAGTCTCTTCAACCTTTAAGCCCAGCCGCTTTAACTCGCTGAACATCTTTGCCGGATAACTATGCCTGAAAATCGATACCGTCAACGTATCTACCGGTATCTCATTTACTTTCCTGCCGAGGCCTTTATATAAACAAGCATACGCCTGAACTTTATAAAAATCATCGACGCTTAAACTATCTTCAGGCGATTTATATTCAATCACGTTGTATTTCTTAAAGAATTTCCCGATCGGATCAGTCAATTTATTCTCGCTTGATTTATTGATAATAAGCATGTCCAAGCGAACGGGCTTGTCCCCAAGCTCGTATTCCTGAAAGAAAGCTAAGCCGCTGCCCTCTTTGTCATATTCAATATGCACAGCGCCGTAAAATCCATAATGATATTCAATCTTCTCTTCTTGCTCAGATTGCTCGTCTTGCTTTTTTAACTCATTCAATTTATCACCCCGCCTTTATATTTTATTTAAAATTAATTTAACTATAATATATAATAAAAATTAAAATTTTAAAATTAAAAATAAAAGGCAGGTTGATTAAATATCATGGAAACAAGGACTGCAGTCTTATTTATAATAATCTCTTACTTCATCGGCTCATTGCCGACGGGATATTTGGCCGCAAAATTTGTTAAGGGCATCGACATCCGCACTATCGGCTCGGGATCTATCGGCGCAACCAACGTCAGGCGCTTATTAGGCCAAGGCTGGGCCGTCTTCGTTGCGCTGGTCGATATGTTAAAGGGCGCGCTCGCTTTATTATTAGCAGCTCACGCAGGCACTGCGTCATCACCTGAGTTATTAGCGCTCTCAGCCTTCGCAGTCGTAATAGGCCATAACTATCCGATCTGGCTGAAATTCAAAGGCGGCAAAGGCGTAGCAACGACTTACGGCACAATGTTCTTTGTATGGCCTTATAATTCTTTTGCGATAGTCTTAATGTGCGGAGCTGTCTGGTACGGAGTTATGAAGGCAAGCCGCTACGTCTCGCTCGCCTCGATGCTCTCGCTTGCGTGCATGCCGATATTCTTTTATATGCTTGACGCTCCTTTAGCCTTTACGCTTCTTGCCGCTGCTCTTGCCGCGCTCTCGATCTTCAGACATAGATCTAATATAGTAAGATTAATTAACGGCAACGAGAACAAAGTTAAATAGCCGGCCGCGTGTGCAGCAGTCAAAAATTAAGATGAACTGCAGTCTTTCGGGCTTAGGGCGACGCATTAACATAAAGTTCATTAAGCCTCCTTAATCTTAATAAAAACTCCTTAATCTTAATAAAAAATAAAAAAGGCGTAAGAGATTTTAATTAATTAATTTCTAATTTTTATTTTTAATGGGAGATTTTTAGTATGAAGTTACATAAAATTACAAAAATAATTTTAATCTTTGCTGTCGTTGCCGTCTTAGCTGCCGGTCAGACGATGGCGCAGGCTTATCCAACGGAAAAAGTTTCCGGCGGCTATACAGTCAGCGGCACAAATTACGATTTAATTAAGGGTACTTTCCTGTTCCCGTCATATGTTCAGCAAGACGGAGATAAGACAGTCGAGGACGTTGCTGCAAGGTTTTATTATTCGGACGGATTCTTTGCCGGAGACCCGAATACTTACGATCCGCATCTTGCAACGCTCTCAATGTGCATGAGTATGGCAAGCAGCTATTCACACGTCGGCGGAAAAGGCGCGTCAGTTGATTATTCTAACAAATGGAAGAATATTAATCAGTTCATGCAGGACATCGGAGCTGAGAATATTTACAGAAATTTCTACAATCAAGTCCGCCCTCAGACCGACAGTCTCGGCGTAACAATCGCCACAAAAAATTATACTGACAGCACAAACTTGAGTGGCCGTAAGCTTTTAATCATTGCACCCCGAAGTTCCGAGTACGAAAAGGAATGGGCAAGCAATGTGACCGTCGGAGAGAGCGGCGAAGCTCAGGGATTTAGGGAAGCTGGCGAGATTGTATTTAGTGAAATTCAAAAATATATTGACAGCAATGCAGATGTAAAGACCGCCAGTGACAACGGCAAACTCGATTTTTGGGTTGCAGGGACTTCACGCGGAGCTGTTGCGGCAAATTTAGCGGCAAAGCGTCTCGTTGATAGTTATGTTCAGAATAACAGCGGCAACAGGGTCTTCGCATACTGCATAGAAACACCCGCAGGCGGTTTAGACAGCGAGTTAAAAAACGGCTCTGATTACAAGTGCATTCATAACGTCGTGAACTTAAACGACATAGTTTCGCATCTTGGGCCGAACGACGGAACTTATATGTTTTTCAAGCGTTACGGCATCGACCATTACATGCCCGGTTCAGATGCAAATTACACCAGCGGAAATGCTGACAATCAATATTATTCAACGTCTCATGCGGACTACAGCGCGGCTAAGGCAAAGATGGCCGTTCAGCTTAATGCTGTAAATCCTCTTGTAATTTTCGATGACAGTTTCAAGACCTGGGGGCTGAATGTTAATATCGACGAAATGGTAAAATCAAAGAAATTTTTCAAAGAGGGAGATTATATCCCGATGAATGAATTTCTTGGCACGTTATTCTCTAAATATTTCACAATCTGGACTGAGATGAGCCGGACTAAATATACGAACGGGCTTCAGGTTGCAGTTCGGGATTTTGCTGAGATCGTCTTTGACTGCACGCCGTCGCAGGTGCAGGAAGTCAGGAACAGATTTGATAAATTATGGAGAGATACTGCAAACAAAATAGATTTAATCATGATTGCTTTATCTTCGCTTGGGGAATGGCATAAACCGGATTTTCAGTACAGAACTGAATACACAAACAGGATGGTTGACAAGCTTAAAAATTTTAAAGTTTTCGATTCTCTTAATCTGTCAAGTGCAAAAAAACAGAAGCTCCTTGAAGTCGATATGCCGTACATTATTGATTTTATTATGAGATTTGCCTCTAATGACGCCCTCAATGCTTTTTACAACATAGAAGGCGGATTAACTCAGATTTTGACGTTCATGTTAAATTCCAGCAATATGTTTATAAATCATGTACCTGAAATTTCGCTTGCATGGCTTCGTTCTTACGATTCACTCTACGCAAATGAAACTCAGCGCGTCACTGTCTCAAATACTCCTGAATATAAGATACCCAGTATTTTAATTTCAGCAAGCGACAAAATCGTCACTGAAATTGCGGCCGTTGACGATATTTTTGCCGAACACGGGACAGCTCCGGCAACAGTCCTGCCCTCGACAGTAAAAGCTGGTACAAGCAGCGGAGAAATCGTAGATCTTTCGATAGACTGGGACACGGCGAACGCAGTATATTACACCCCGACTTACTATTTAAGCAGCGATTTATGGGAAAAAGTTGCATATGCCGATGCTCTCAACAAGACCGATCAGCTCATGGTTGTATTCAATGGAACAGTTAAAGCATCATCCGGCGTTACAATTTCCAGCGATGTAAAAACTGCTGTAACGGCCAGCGTGCATATTGCCGGACTTGAGAGACTTGCTCCGCCTTACGCCTCACTGTTTGACGGTGAATACAGCGGCCCGCAGACGATTACGCTCCAGTGTGAGGACGGCGGAACAATAATATACGGCATCTCTTATTTTGACGGAACAAGCAGCGGAGATTCAGACGTTAAAGAATACAGCGGCCCGGTTACAATCGGATCAAAAGCAGCTGATAAGCCGATAGCATACGCGTTATATGCTTATGTTAAGAGCGATAACGCTGACGTAAGCGCGGACAGTGTGCCGCTCGTATGGTACTACAAGATTAATCCTGTAGTCGCCGAGAACGACAGCACGTATGTCATGAACAGCGCCGCAGAGATAGTCACGTTGTCTAACGATCAGGCAGTCTGCTGGATGATCTCTGACGACAAGATAACTTTCTCGTCATCTAATGCTTCTGCGGCTGATAATAACGCTGCCGGAGATGAGATATACGCTGTTATAACTCCTTTCGATGCCTACGAGACAGCGGCTAAGAGCGTTAATATAAACTTTCTCACGATTGCTGGTACAACGCGCAAAGGCGTTTATAATATTCCTGTGCAGATCTCAACCGACGGCGGCGCAACTTGGACGGACAAACAGACAATTAAATTCGACACATCGAAACTCGCCGAGACGTTTGACAGCAGCACTTCAGGCTCAGAGGCAACATCCAGCTCACACTCAAGCAGCAGCGGATGCGATACCGGCCTTAGTGCTATAGCTCTTGGCCTCGCGTTAATTGCGTTAATCTTTAAATTTAAAATGCGTTAGCTTATAATATAATTAAATTTAAATCAGGCCGGAGTGAATGCTCCGGCCTTTTATTATTCTAAATCATTAGCTTAACTCTATTAAATTAATCGGCTTTGACTATAAAAATTTTACTAATTTAATAAATTTTGAAAAATTTTATGAAAGACACAACAAATAAAGGGCAAGGCGTGTTATAATAGTTTTTGGTTAGAAATAATTATTACACGCGGCTGATGCTTTCGCCCGAGTCTTCCTTGTCCTTTTGTATATTATACCATAGGACAGGGAAGAGAGCCACGCGAATAATTTATTTTTACTAAAAATTTTTTATTTTTGTAAGGAGTGAGTTTGTATGCTCTCAACAAGTATCGTTTGTATTATCGCTTTTGCCGTGCTGCTCGTCTTACTCGCCGCGTCGTCCTGCTATGCCGATGAGTACTTTGATATTTATAACGAATGGAATGTTAATCCGTTTAAAGCTGAGCGCAAATGGACTGAGCAAACTATCACGTTTAAAGGCGAGATATTCCATATGGGCAAGGATGATGACGGCATGCCGTGCGTTGGTCTTGTAAGAACTGTCTCTAATTCAAATGACGAGCCCGTATTATGTATGGCATATTTCAACAGTGAAGAGATGCCGGAAAAATTATTTGAAATAGAAAAAGGCGAGACGATTAAAATCAAAGGCGTTGTTGTGGGCTTAGGTAATAACGACGGCAATCTCGTAATATCAATAGCTAGCGAAGAAATTCTGTAATAACTCATGCCGCGATTGGCATTTAGAATTATTTTAAGAAAGAGGCGAGTGATCATGAAAAAAAGTTTATTTCGTGCTGTAGCTTATTTGCTTATCTTTTCTATCTGCTTCTCATCGCCTGCGGAAGCCGGCTGGTTGGGCGACGCTTGGAACTGGACAAAAAAGGCGAGTTCTTCCGCTTTGGAAGCGACAAAAGACGGATGTATAACAGCTTGGAACTGGACAACAAATAGATGCAGAGACGCTGGGAACTGGATAGCAGATGTATGGCCTTCGCTCTTGCAATATGGCGTTATGGCAGCAGCTGGCGCTAAAATTATATGGGAACTATATAAAAAAACAGCTCCAGCCATAGCCCCAGCCACATCTATGTTTAACGCCACATCTATAATTGACGGCGGAAAGATTGTTTTGCTTTTGAAAATTATCCAGATGATAAGCGAAATTTGCAAAGTGATATGGAAATATAGGAAACCTATTTTAAAAGTAATTTCCTTCGGGTTCCGAGTTCCTATTCCAGCTATCTAACTTTTATTTAATTTAAAAAATCGCCGGTCTCGTTATTAATTTAACAAGACCGGCTTTAATTTTTAAATCTTATCTTACGGGTTGCTCTGATTATTTATTGAGTAGATTATAGCACTTGTAAAAGCAATTTTATTAAATGTATAAGATGCAGCTCTCATTATATAATGGCAATAATTTATCATGAGTTAAAAAAGAAAATTTCTCATGCTTAGCTTGAGCAATCATAATTCTGTCAAACGGATCATTATGTTTAGGCGCATCTTCTTGTCTTGTTAAAGTTCTTAAAGTAAAGATATGCTCTAATTTAACCGGCAGAATATTAAAACTCATTAAATCACAGAATTGAGCATAATCAAATTCAGACATAGAAATTTCATCAGGATGTAATCTATGTTTAACAGCAACTTCCCATATAGAAGCAATACTGACGTAAAACTCGTTATTTTCATCTTGAAGAATATTAGCACACTCTTCAGATAGCTTTTTACTATCAGCAATGGACCACAAAGCAATATGAGTATCAAGGAGTATATTCATTTATTCAATTCCAAACATAGAAGCTATTTCATCATTATGTTTGTCAAAATCATCAGGAATTCTAAACTTTCCATCAGCTATACCGAGCGTCCTTTTCCTTTTAGAATTAGAAATTGGAATGCGAATATTAAAAGGCATAGCATTTTCCTCGATGCTTTGTCTGGCAAATATTCTAACTGCTTCAGCAAATGAAGTGCCTAATCTTTTATATAAATCTTCCGCCTGCTGCTTCAAATCAGCATCAATACTTACCTGTAAAATAGCTTGTTTCGACATAAATATACTCCTTATTTTTAAAAATTCTCTAAAAAACTTACGGGTTGCTCTGATTATTAAGCAAATTAGCGTGAGGATAACGCTTAGCCGCAGCTTTGCGCTCGAAACGCGCGCGGTATTTATGCTCGGCCTCCGCCGGTTGGATCTCACCGGCCTTAGTCAACGCCATTTTAGTCAGCATCGGCCCGGCAAGTTCATATATAAACACGCTGAATAAAATTATATTGCGGACTAAGCCGCCCATCTCATGCCCTAAGACCTGCGCACTTATCGCCATGCCCAGCGACACTCCCGCCTGCGGAAATAAAGTTATTCCCAGATATTTTTTCACGTTATCGTCGCAGTGCAGCATAGAGCTCGTCCATGACGCGCCGAAATATTTTCCGGCGCAGCGCGCAATAATATAAACTACGCCGATTAAAGTCACCGCCGGATATTTAAATACGCTTAATTCCAGCTGCGCCCCTGACAGCACAAAAAATACTGCATAAAGCGGCGCCGACCACTTCTCCGACCGGCTCATTATGTCAACCGAGTACTCGCTCAAGTTGCAAAAGACCGTGCCTAACATCATGCAGACTAACAAAGACGAGAAGCTTATTTTAATATTCGCGTAGTCTAAATTATTTAAAGACACAGATAAATCAAACTTGCTCTCGGCCAAGGCAATAGTCATTAATACAAATGCAATAGTCAGCGACAGCCTGTTCGAGTTCGAGAAAAATAATTTCTCTAAATAACTTAATAATACGCCCATTAACGCGCCTAAAATCAACGAGCCTATTATCTCGACGCTGGGATTTACTATAGTTGCAATAATATTTAATGCCCCTGAGTTAAGAGCGATAGCCTGCGCTATGCCTATAGACACAGCAAATATGACAAGGCCGACAGCGTCATCAAGCGCAACGACCGGCAATAATAAATCAGTCACAGGGCCTTTAGCTTTGAACTGTCTAACGACCATTAATGTCGCTGCCGGCGCAGTGGCCGACGCTACAGCTCCTAAAGTGATTGCAACAGGCAATGGCAATATATCTTCGCCTATAAAATAATATAAAGCTATTAAAGCTATGTCAGTAAATACAGTAGCGATAACAGCCTGAAACACGCCGATTATACTCGCCGCCTTGCCCATTTGCCTAAGCTGCGCAAGCCTAAACTCATTGCCTATGTCAAATGCGATAAAACCCAGCGCAATTTTAGACAACACAGCCACGCTTTCAAGCTCCTGCATTGATTTAAACGCAGGCAGCGGCAGATTTAAGCTGCCAAGCACATACGGCCCGACGCACACTCCGGCTATTAAAAACGCCGTCACATCAGGAAATTTAAACTTCAAAAATTTAAAAACGCGGGTCATTATCAGACCCGCAAATAAGGCGAATGCAGTCGCCAGCAGATTATTCATGTTATAAATTAAAGCCTCTTTTTATATCTTAAAATTATATTTTAAAATTTTTTAAATTTTACAAACGCCGCCGGGATTAATAAAGCAATTAAGCTAAGGCTTAACGCATCGCAGCCGCTGTTAGAACTGCTGCTCTTCTTTGACGAAACTTTCTTAGTCTCAGATATTGAACTCGGCCAGCCGCCAAGCTCACTTGAACTGAAAATTTTAACTATATAATCATCGTCTGCTGTGCCATGATTTTCGTCTATCGCTATAATCGAATCGCCGGTCATTATAAATACAAGCTTATTAACATCATCCCAGACGATTTTGCGCCGGTCGCTTACAGCTGAATTAGCCTCGGGCGTGACGTCCATAATCTTATAGCTTAAAGTATCTTCTTTATTGTCAGAGCATACATAAAGCGTTTCAACATCGCCGCTCGCCGCGATAAAATAAACTCCTTTGTCATAGGCGCGGCCGACTGTCAGCACTTCACCGACTAAATTCCCGTCAATGTCGCCGCTCGTCAGCGAGACAGCTCTACTGCTGTTGGTATACAGCAGACTGACATCGCCTGACACGCCGTCATTGCCCATGCACGCAACTACAACCTGATTGCTTTTATTCTGCGCAAAATCCATAGCCCGAGGCCCTACTTCATAATTTCTATATCTCGTGCGCCACTCAAGCTGGCCGTCAAGCCTCGTTACATAGCTGTTAAGCCAAATGTCATCGCTCGCCCTAACACTAAACAGCCCGTAAATAGTATTGCTGTATATAATCAAGTCCTCAGCGCGGACTACGCAGTCCTCTTCTATGTCTATATCCTTGCTGAATATAAATGCGTTGCCCGTCGGCAGGAAACTCGAGTAATCATATTCTATTATTCCGGCCTGCGCAGTCTTATCTTCCAGACCCCGCGCCGCCGCAAATAAACTATTGCCGTTTGCTGATATTGCAACTTCTTTAACGTTCAATGCTCCTATCATGTCAAAGCTGCTGTCAAACGTCCAGTCGCCGTCCGAGTCATAATTATAAATATAAGCCGTATCATTAGAAACTGCGCCGCTTACAACTTTAGGCGCTTCAGTCACGATAACATAAGACTTATTGCTCCGCTTAAACGCCGACGCATTAATTAAATTATTAAAACTCCTTTCGGCAGTGTCTTTATTCACCGTGAAATTAAAATAATCGACGCTGTCAGTCTCGCTGTCAGTCTCGTCAACTTTAATACAGCCAACTCTGCCGTTGCCGCTCGAGTCCGTGTAAGTATATACTAAATCCGCCTCAGCCGCGCTGCAAGCGAATATAAATAATAAAAGCCATACAATCTTCTTCATATTAATATATACAGCCCTTTCTTTAAAATTAAAATTTTAAATTTATTTATTTAAAAACGCCGTCACGTGATTTTTAACGCGGCCGCCGTCCGCCCGGCCTGCTGCCTTGGCCATAACTGTCTTCATTAATTTGCCCATGTCCTTAATGCTTGCAGCTGCGACCTCAGCTGCTGCCTCTGCAATTAATTTATCAAGCTCTGAATCATCAAGCTGCGCCGGCAGATACGGCTCAAGAAATTTTAAATCGCTCAGCTCAGCTTCAGCACGGTCAAGCGCACCGCCGTTTTTAAACTGCTCGGCCGCTTCTTTACGCTGCTTAATCAAACGCCTGATAACTGCCTGCGCATCTTCGTCCGTTATCTTTACATTAACGCCTTTATCTGCCTGCAGCTTCTGAAACTCTGCCTTAAGCATTCTCAAAGCCGACAGCTTCGCATCATCGCGTGCTTTCATCGCAGCCATTAAATCTGCTGCAACCTGTTCAACCAAACTCATAACATCTTCCCCTTTTAATTTATTTAAAATTTTATTAATTATAATTTATTTTTGAATTTATTTAAAATAATACGCAAGTCCCGACGCACATTCTATAGCTTTGTCAGCCCGGGCCGCAATCATAACATGCAGTTCTGCCAGCAATTTAATATAGCTCTCTGTCATCTCATTATAAATTTTTCCGTCAGCAAATATATCATCGCTCACTATTATTAAATTCTCAGCTTTTAAATTTAAATCTATTACGGCATTAAATATCTTAGCTTTTATATAATCTAAATCTTTTAAGCTATCATCAATAAACAACTCGTTAGCAGCCCAGTTCGGCAGGCACTCAAGCAAAATATTATCGTTAAGATCTATTAAATCTAAAATCTCATGCAAATTATGAGTTTTCTCAATCGTGACAAAATTTTTATCTCTGCGCATGAACTTATGACGTTCGACCCTGCGCCTCATGTCATCGTCATAGACCTGAGCCGTGGCTAAATAAATTTTGCGGCCGTTCACTCCGCAAAGTCTGCCGCAAATATCTTCCGCAAATTCACTCTTGCCGCTGCGCGACGCACCTGAAATAAATATAAGCATAATAGCTTATTATACATTAAACGAAACCTGAAGGCTTATAAAGTGAAAGTTATATTATAATTTTAAAATTAAATTAAAATAAATTATTTTAAAAATTAAAAAATTAATTAAATTTAAAAAAAGGAGAGGCTTGCATATGGCATTTTTCTACGAAGAACCGTCCCACACGTTTTCAGAATACTTACTGGTTCCAACTTACTCATCGGCGGAATGTGTGCCGGCCAACGTCTCACTCAGGACGCCGCTTTGCCGGTTTAAAAAAGGCGAAGAACCTGCGCTCTCAATGAACATTCCACTTACGTCAGCTGTAATGCAGGCCGTTTCTGATGACAGAATGGCCATTGCTTTAGCGCGTGAGGGCGGAGTGTCGTTTATATTTTGCTCGCAGTCTATCGCGTCCCAGGCCGAGATGATTAATAAAGTTAAGAGATACAAGGCCGGTTTTGTAGCTAATGATTCGTCTATTGGGCCGGAGCAGACGCTGGCAGATATATTAGAGCTTAAAGAGCAGACAGGCCATACGACTGTGGCAGTCACTCATGACGGAAGTCTTACGGGAAAGTTATTAGGCATAGTGACAAGCCGTGACTACCGGGTCAGCCGCATGGACTTAAACGCGAAAGTAAAAGATTTTATGACGCCGATTGACAGAGTTATATTAGCTCATGACGGCCTGACGCTGAGCGACGCTAATGATATATTATGGCAGCATAAATTAAATTCGCTGCCGATTATTGACAACGAGGGCAACATGGTCGCGTTCGTGTTCAGAAAAGATTACGACATGCACAAAGAAAATCCGCTTGAGCTTTTGGACGCGCAGAAACGTTATGTTGTAGGAGCCGGAATAAACACTCGTGATTACGAGGAGCGAGTTCCGGCTCTTGTCGATGCCGGCGCTGACGTGTTATGTATTGACTCGTCCGAGGGCTTTACGGAATGGCAGCGGCGGACTTTAAAATGGATTAGAGATAAGTACGGCAATGATGTTAAGGTCGGCGGCGGCAATGTAGTCGATGCTGAGGGCTTTAGATTTTTAGCTGAGGCTGGGGCTGATTTTGTAAAAATTGGCATAGGCGGCGGGTCTATCTGCATAACCCGTGAGGCCAAGGGCATAGGCCGCGGCCAAGCTACGGCTGTAATAGAAGTTGCTAAAGCCCGCGACGAATATTTTAATGAGACTGGCATATACGTGCCGATATGCTCAGACGGCGGCATCGCAATGGACTATCACATCACGCTTGCTTTAGCAATGGGCGCTGATTTCTGTATGCTTGGCCGTTACTTTGCAAGATTTGACGAGAGCCCGACTAACAGAGTGATGATTAACGGCAATTACGTTAAAGAATACTGGGGCGAAGGTTCGAGCCGCGCCCGCAACTGGCAGCGTTATGATTCAGGCGACGCAAATTCTTCTAAGCTTTCGTTCGAAGAAGGCATTGACTCGTACGTGCCATATGCAGGCAGCCTGCGCGACAACGTGTCAGAGACCTTAAGCAAAATCAAGTCAACATTCTGCAACTGCGGCTCACTGAGCATTAAAGAGATGCAGGAGAAAGCAAAGATAACGCTTGTGTCACCGATAACGCTTGTCGAGGGCGGCGCTCATGATGTCATTATGAAAGAAGCTGTGAAGCGCAGCGGGAGAAATAATTAAAAATAATAATTAGCAGCGCTTGATGTAATTATGAAAGAATTAAATGCATTTAAATTTTGTTAAGCGCAGCGGAAGAAATAATTAAAAGGTGGTTAAGATTGCAATGATTAATATTAAAGAGCAGGCAAAAAGTTTAAATGACTATGCTGTTAAAATTCGCCGTGAGCTGCACGCGCATCCGGAGATTGCGTTTGACTTGCCGTTCACGGAGAGCGTAGTTATTCGTGAGCTTGAGAGCATGGGGATTAAAAATATTGTTAAGGGTATAGGCGGCGGCCATGGCGTTTACGCTGATATTAAGGGCGGCAAGCCCGGGCAGTGCTTGGCTATCAGGTCGGACATGGACGCGCTGCCGATTAAAGAAGAGACTGGGCTTGAATTTGCATCGCAGAATGGCTGTATGCACGCGTGCGGCCATGACGCGCATGTTGCTATGCTATTAACTTGTGCGAAAATTTTATCGCAGCCTGAAGTGCAAAAAGAAATTTGCGGCACTGTGAGATTAATTTTTCAGCCGAGCGAAGAGCCGGCCAACGGTGCAGCAGTTATGGTCAAAGACGGTGCGTTAAACGGCGTAGATAAAATTATCGGTATGCACACGGGCAACTTATGGGCCGGCTTGAAGGCTGGGCAGATCGGCTGGCGGGTCGGCGCATTCATGGCCTCGACTACGACGTTTGATATTGCGTTGAGCGGCAAGAGCGCTCACGGCGCAACGCCGCATCTGGCAGTCGATACTATAACGATGGCGGCGCAGATTATTAATCAGCTGCAGACTGTGATCAGCCGCGAGATAAGTCCGTTTGATCCTAAAGTTTTGACTATAGGCCGCATTGACGGCGGCACGGCTCATAATATAGTTGCGGAAGCCTGCAGACTAAGAGGCATGATTAGATGCTTCAGCAAAGAGAACAGCGATTTTATGAAGCAGCGCATTATTGAGATCAGCGAGGGCGTTGCTAAGTCAATGCGCGGCGAGTGCAAAGTTGAATTCTCGAGCGATTTGCCGCCGGTGATTAATGATAAAGATTTAACGCTCAAGATGCGCGATATTATAAATGAAGAACTTGGTTCTGAATTTGCGTGCGAAATTGCAACACCGACGACAGGCGCTGAAGATTTCTCTGAATATACTAAGACAGTCCCGGGCGCATTCTTTTATCATTGTTCGACGTTTGGAGACGGGCGCGACATGCCGCATCACAATTCGCGTTTTATGGTGAATGAGGAAGTCTTATGGACGGGCGCGGCGGCTCTCGCTGCTTTTGCTTTGCACTGGCAGTAAAAATTTTGAGCATTTAAATTTATATGTTAAAATTTTTATAATTTTAATTAACTTGAGGGGAGATTTTAATTATGGAGAAATTAAGCGTTTTTAAGTGCGCGAAGTGCGGCAATATCGTTGAAGTAATGCACGTGGGCGGCGGCGTGCTGAGCTGCTGCGGCGAGCCGATGAAGGAGCTTAAGGAGAACAGCACGGATGCAGCGCAGGAGAAGCACGTGCCGGTTCTGGACGGCGAGCTTGTGAAGGTCGGAAGCGCAGCGCATCCCATGGCAGAAGATCACTATATCGAGTGGATCGAAGTGATTAACGGCGAGAGAGTTTGCAGGAAATTCTTAAAGCCCGGCGAAGCTCCTGAAGCAGAGCTGTGCGTCAAGGACGGCGCGAAACTCCGCGAGTACTGCAACAAGCACGGCCTCTGGAAGGCTGAGGCTTAATTTTAATAATTAATATTAATAAAGAAAGGAGTGTTGTGTTTAATATGCAGCTTTCGAAAGAGATGGCGGCGGCCATTAATGACCAGATCAAGGCTGAATTTGATTCGGCGTATATTTACATGGCGATGGAAGCGTATTTTAAAGATGCCGGCTTTGACGGTATGGCTCACTGGATGCACAAGCAGTGCAAAGAGGAGATCGAGCACGCCGAGAGGTTTATAGATTATTTATATGATCGGGGTGCGAGATTTATCGTGCCGGACGTTGCCAAGCCGAAGGATAGCTATGAAAGCCCGTTGGATGCGTTTAAGGCCGCTTATGCCCATGAGCAGTATGTTACGTCGAGAATTTACAAGCTTGTTGACATGGCCATGGCCGAGAAGGACTACGCGAGCTTATCGATGTTAAAATGGTTCGTTGATGAGCAGGTCGAGGAAGAGGACAATGCAAGCAGCATAGTTGCCAAACTTGAACGCCTCGGCACTCATCACTTGTTCTTAATTGATAAAGAACTCGGCGAGCGTTAAAGATTTTAAAATTTAAATAATAATTTTTAATTTACCCCTGTGCAGCAAGCATGGGGGATTTTTTGATGAAATTTTATTAAATATAAATTATGAATAATTTAAATGAGCAGCAGGTTAAATTAAAGGCGTTTTTAGACGGGCTGTATTACGCGTACAGCCGCCGTGAGTTAATACAGCCCGATCCGTTGTATTTTTTGTATTGCTATGATAAAGAAAATTTAGAAGTAGTTGGATTGATTGCGGCATCGCTTGCTTATGGCCGGGTGGCGCAGATATTAAAGAGCGTTGAAGCTGTCTTAGCAAGTTTAGGCGAGCAGCCGCGAAAATTTTTGCTTGAAAATTATAAAGATTTAAAGGGCTTGTTAAAAAATTTCAAGCATAGATTTACGACATCGGGCGACATGGAAAATTTATTAATTAATATTGCAAAGATTTTAAAGCAATATGAAAGCCTTGAAAATTTTTTAGGCGAGTGCTTAGGCAAGGCTGATAATAATTTATTAAACGCACTTGATATATTTGCTGATGAATTAAGTTTTAATAATAATTATGACGCAGATTTATTGTCGAACTTTCCGTTGGTGACTGCGCCGAGAGACGGCAGCGCGTGCAAGCGGTTATTTTTATTCTTAAAATGGATGGTGCGCAGTGATGACGTTGACCCGGGCGGCTGGAAAATTATTAAGACTAAAGATTTAATCATGCCGACGGACACGCATATTCATAATATCTCGCGGCGGTTGGGCTTGAGCAAGCGCAGGCAGGCTGATCTTAAAACTGCTGTTGAAATTACAAGATCTCTATCTAATTTAAACCCTGATGACCCCACTAAATATGACTTTGTATTAACACGTTTTGGCATACGCGACGGCCTGAGCATGGACGAGCTGTCGGACTTGGCCGGAATTAAAAATCCCGCGTGATAAGCAGCGCGGGATTTTTTAAAAATTAAAATTATTTTGATTTGCGCGAGATTAAATAATAAATTAAGATTAACGCTCCGGCTATGATTAAATCAGTAAGAGCTGACATGTAAATTTAATTATAAAGTCTCAACGCATTTCATTGCGGCGTCGTAGTCGGGCTCGTTGGTCTCTTCAGGGACGATCTGGACGTAGCGCAGTATGTCGTCCTTGTCGACTATGAAAATTGATCTTGCCAATAATCTAAGCTCTTTGATTAATACGCCGTAGTTAAGGCCGAATGATGCTTCGCGGTGATCTGACAGCGCTATAGCGTTCTCGATGCCTTCAGTGGCGCAGAAGCGGCCGATTGCAAACGGCAAGTCCATTGTGACGTTTAATACTACGACGCCCTCGGGTCTGCTGGCCATGTCCTCGTTGAACCAGTGAAGCTGCAGATTGCAGACTTTAGTATCGAGCGACGGCGCGACTGAGATTACTTTAATCTTGCCGGCGAAGTCTTTTAAGCTTTTAGGCTCAAGCTTTGAATCTAAGAGCATGAAGTCCGGCGCTTTCTCGCCGATCTTAGGCTCATTGCCGACAAGCGTAAGCGGGTTGCCTGCCATAGTTATAATTCCCTTGCGTTCATTCATGATTAATAAATCCCTCCGTTAAATAAATATTTATAAATTATATAATACTTAATTTTAATTTCATATTTCTTACATAACTTTAATATAAACTTTAATATAAAATAAATTAAAATTTAAAAATTTTTAGAGTTAAAGGGGCTGAAGATTTGCGCAAATATATTTTTGCGTTGCTTTTGATTTTAATTTTAAATTTAAATTTTGCGCTTGCAGCAGAGTTGGATTTAAATAATTTAAGCATTCAGGAATGTTTAAATATTGCGCTTGAAAATCATCCGTCATTAAGGAATGCGAAGGGCGGCATACGTGCGGCGGCAGCGCAGCTTGAGCAGGTCAAGGCGAATAACAGGGCGACGTTAAGTATTAACGGATCGTTGGGCTATAGCGGCAATTATGAAACTTGGGATGATAGGTATCACTCTCAGGGCGCTGGCGTGACTGCATCGAAATTATTATATGACACTAATCGTAATAAGCTGCAGCAGGAGATGCAGAAATTAAATTTAAATAGTTCGCGTGAGAGCGAGCGTGAGAAGCGCGTGAGCGTGGCCGCGAGCGCTAAACGCGCGTATTATGATTTAGTTTTAAAAATTTTAAATCGCGATGTCGAGCTTGAGAAATTAAATAATCTTGAGGAGCATGTAGTGCGGGCTAAGGGCTATTATGAAGTGGGCAGCAGCGCGTATATAGATGTTACTAAGGCCGAGGCCGATGCAGCCAGTGCAAGGACTTCACTGCTTAAGGCCGAGAACGATATTTTATTGTCTCAAGAGAATTTATTAGTCGCGATGGGCATTAACGATAATAATATAAATAATTTAAATCTGGCGTTAGCGAGCAAGTTATTAATTCCTGAGAATAATAAAGAGCTTCAAGATTTATTAGGCGCAGCGCTTGAAGACCGGCCTGATTTAAAGCAGTCTGAAAATACTATAAAGTCGCGGGAGATTAATATTAAGAATGCGGCGCGGGGCAGTTCGCCGACTATCACCGGGCAATTAACAAGCAATTTTGCGAAGCGCGAAGCTCAGTCTTCAACTGAGAATTACGGCGCGAATATTAACATAAATATTCCGGTCATAGACGGCGGTGCTGTTAAAGCAGATGTTGAACTTGCGCGGGCGCAGCTTGATCAAGCTCAAGCCGACAGAGATTTATTGAAGCAGCAAATTACTTACGCAGTGCGCAGCGCGGCGTTCGCGCTTAATAATGCTATTGCTAGAGCTAAGTCGGCGCAGTCGAGCGTGCAGTATGCCGAAGAAAATTTGGAGCTTGCGCGTGGCCGTTATGAGGTCGGAGTAGGCACGCCGTTAGAGTTAAGCGACGCAGTATCGTCACTTGCACAGGCAAGATATACGCACTATCAAGCCTTGTACGATGCGCAGAGCGCACGGGCTGATTTGGACGAGGCAATGGGTCACTTGCCGATTGAACTTGAATAATAATTATTAAGAATTTTTAAGGGGGAATATAAATGATAGCCGGCTTAAAGAAATTAATTATACTCGCATTGCTTGCGGCGATAGGCTGGGGCGTTTGGTATTATTTTATACGCGAAGAACCTGTTGTGTACTCGCTGACTGTCTCTCAGGTGACGCGGGGCGATATATTAGCTACTGTCACTGCCACTGGTGAGCTTAACGCAATTAACGTTGTTGATATAGGCACGCAGGTTTCCGGCACTATTCAGGAAATTTACGTTGACTATAACACTGTTGTTAAAAAAGGGCAGTTATTAGCCGTGATTGATCCGTCGGTATTGAAATTGACTTTAAGTGAGGCCGAGGCGAGCCTTGCGGTTTATCAGGCAAGCGTGCGCAGTGCGCAGGCAAATCTCGAGGACGCGGAGCGGCAGTATAAACGCAGCAAAGAATTAT
>JAFUXM010000096.1 GCA_017470785.1 Synergistaceae bacterium | reverse complement strand
CGCCGCAGCCCGGCAGCGAGTCGGCATCATCTTCTGTCGTATCGATAACGCTATTATTACTTGAGTTATCATCGCTCACGTTATCGTCATCAACTGGAAGTGCCGGCGCATCACTCACGTTATCGTCAACTGGAGCGGTCGGCGCATCACTTGCATTATTATCATCAGCCGAAGGCACGGGTGCATCACTAACGTTATCATCATCATTAACTGGAGACACCGGTGCATCGCTCACGTTATCATCATCAAACGGAAGTACGGGTGCATCGCTCACGTCATCATCATCAACTGGAGACACCGGTGCATCACTCACGTTATCGTCATCAACTGGAAGTACGGGTGCATCGCTCACGTTATCATCATCGTCAACCGGAACAGCCGGCGCATTGCTCACGTTATCATCGTCAGCCGGAGCGGCCGGCGCATCACTCACGCTGTTATCGTCATCAACTGGAAGCACTGGCGCATCACTCACGCTGTCGCCGCCGCTATTCGAGGGCGGATTTGGAGAAGAAGGCGGAATGTATGGCTTTGGCGGATTATTATTACCCGTGTCATTATCATTATCATTATCGTTGTCATTGTCATTGTCATTGTTATCATCATCGTCATCATCGCCGCCTGCATCGGCAGTCTGAGACCTAACTTGAAACGTAAAATTATAATCTTTCACGCCATTTGCATTCGTAAGCTTCATAAAAATCGTATGCGATCCTTCAGCCGGATTATCAACGCATGTGAAGCGGCCTGTCAACGGGCTGAGCTGTTCGAACTCAAGCCAAGCCGGAGGCTCACTCGTGAACTCAATTTTATCTGCTATGTCCGCAAACTCAATGTCAAGAGACTTGCCGCTCAGATAATCAGGGCTGATGATTGCGTTATTGATATTCATAAACTCATTAGTAGAAATTTCCGGCAAATTCTCCGGCTGATACTCGAAGCTGCCGATGTCAACTTTAAAACCTCGGGGCTGGCCGAGCTGGTCATCGGTCACATCGCAGGACACACCGGAATTTACCAGCTTGCTTGTCTTGTCAAATTCCAAAATCGTATGAGGCACACCGTTGATTTTTATCTCTTGCAGCTGCGATGAATTTATATAGTCCTCTGTCAAATATATAACGTCGCTGCTCGTGATATTGCCGTTCTGAATTTGAACATTGAGGCCGCAGTTCTTGAGATCTATATTATTATAATTATCATTATTAAAAATTCCGCTTGAATTTGAATTAAATATTATCGTGTCGGTTATGCTGTGCCTGATGGTTTTGCTTCCGCTACTTTGATTGTAAATTTCAGAGCCTTTATCTGTTGCCTGATTATTTATGAACGTGCAGTGCTTGGCAGTTAAATTTGTTTGAAGATTATAAATTGCGCCGCCATTCTTGCCGGAATTGTCAGTGAACGAGCAGTTTATAAGCTCTGCCGTTGTCTGATTATTACCCACATTATAAATTGCGCCGCCTTTTCCCTGAACCCCTGTATTCGCTGTATTACTCTTGAAAGTGCTGTTGATAATATTCACGGTTGAATTGTCGTTATAAATTGCGCCGCCGAAGTCTTTCGCCTGATTTGAAACAAATACACAGTTAATAATTGTAACGTTCGCACTTGTGTTATAAATTCCACCGCCCTGCGAGTTATTACCAGTTAATTCATTACCAGTAAATACACAGTTCTCAATTATAAGATTTGTGTTCGCGTTGTACATTCCTGCGCCGGTTCCGCCATCCGAACCCTTTTTGTCAATATATCCGCCGGTGATAACAAAGCCGTCAAGGCGTGTCTCAGCGCTGTTTGAACTTGTATCCATGCATTCAATCACCCTGCATTTATTCTTTGCATCAAGGCGCGTCAAGTTATTAAATTTGCGCTTATCCGGTGTGTTCTCAGTTGAGGCATCAAAGCCTCCGTATAATTTCACGCCGGGCTTTAAAATTATAGTTTGCGTAATTTTATATTCGCCTGCTGCGATATATACTTCGCCGCCTGCATCTGCGGATTCAATTATAGAATTTATACTGGCAGTTTGAGAATGTTCATCAGGCCATGAGCCTTGCTTATAATATACGTCATCGCCGATTTTCTTAATATAATAAACGTCTGCTGCTGCGCAGCTTGCTGCAAACACAAGCAAAATCATTAAGCACAGCGTCAGACGTATTAACTTCATCTTATTTAAATTATTAAATTAAATTTTCTTTAATTTTGCTAAGATGCCGCTGCGTTCGAGCAATTTCATTAATGGCAGTCCGGCAATAAATACTGCGCCGGCCTCGCCTAAGCCTACTTCAGCGCAGGTCATCATCAGCGGCACGTTTAATAATAAATGCAGCATCGTGCCTATAATTGCCATGTTAAATATCACCGGCCATAACGCGCCGATCCATAAATTAGGCGATTTGCGCGTCGCAAGCGCAGCCAGTAAAGTCGCAAGCGACCCGAATACTATATCCGGCAGGCCGAACCCTCCGAATAAATTTGCCAGTGCGCAGCCGATAAATAATCCCGGCACGGCCTCGCCCATATAAAACGGCAGCAGCGTTAAAGCCTCAGACACTCTGAACTGCAGCGGCCCGTATGAAATCGGCTCAAGCGCAATGGTCAACGCAGCATACAGCGCCGCAATCAACGCGCTTAATATCAGCCGCCTGTTAGTAACATTAAAATTCTGCAAAATAAATTCTCCTATCTATTCTATAATCTATAATTTATTATTTAATTTATATTATAATGCCTCGAGCTGCTGCGCCCGATACTCGACAGCCTTCAAGTCGCCCTGAGCTTCGACCCGATACTTTTCCCAAGCGAAGTCAGCCGCCGACGCAACGAAAATTTTCGTGTTAAATTCTTCTTGCCAGACTTTTAAATAGCTCGACTTCAAAAATTCTGCGATAGTCGGGTTCATCTGAATTAAAATTGCCTCGCACTTGTTAGTTAAGATTATCTTGCGGATAAATCTTTTAATCTCCATTGCCATAGTGTCCTCACGCAAGACCCAGCCGTTGTCAGAGCAAAACGGGCAGCCTCGGGTCAGCACGCTGCGCAGGTCAGGCCGGCCGCGTTTGCGCGTCAGCTCCACAAGTCCTAACTGCGTCACGCTAAACACTCTTGCCCGTGACCTGTCATTTATAAATGCCTTCTCAAGCCGTGATATTAACGTCCGGCGATCCTCTTCGTATTCCATATCAATAAAATCTACTACTATAATTCCGCCGATAGATCTTAACCTTAACTGCCGCGCTATCTCGTCGGCTGCTTCGAGATTTGTTGCTAAAGTCGTGAGGCGCATATCATTGCCGCCGATGAACTTGCCCGTATTAACGTCTATCACTGTCAAAGCTTCAGTCTGATCTATGATTAAATAAGCTCCTGACCTGAGCCATACCTTACGGTCTAACGCCTCGGCGATCTCACGCTCTATGCCGTAATACTCAAATATCGGCGTTATGCCGTTGTATAAGCTCACCTGCGGCCTTGAGTTTAAATTATAAAAAGTCTCGGCAAAGTCATTGACGCGTGTAAATTCTTCATTGCTGTCAACTATAATTTCGTCGACGTCACCGTGGACTTCATCGCGCAGCACGCGACCAAGTGCGCCCATATCTCTATACAGCAGGCACGGCGCGTTCTGCAGCTCAGCCCCGCGCTTAATCTCACGCCATAATTTTATTAACGACTTAATATCCGCGCTTAACGCTTCTTCGTCAACGCCCTCGGCTGCTGTCCTGATTATTAACCCGAAATTAAAATTTTCGCTGCACTCGACGCTCTTTAAATCTTTAGCGAACTTTCTAAGCCGCTTGCGTTCGGCCTCACTTG
Organism: Synergistaceae bacterium; assembly: GCA_017470785.1. Lineage (GTDB taxonomy): Bacteria > Synergistota > Synergistia > Synergistales > Aminobacteriaceae > JAFUXM01. The sequence goes on along the minus strand of JAFUXM010000096.1, from coordinate 8,237 downwards.
CTATGCGCCGTGATACGCCTGTCTCGCTGCCGTTAGGCACTAACACTACGTAACGCCCGGGCAGCGATATGCGCGGTGTGACCCGAGCGCCTTTATTTTTACGCGCAGCCTTAGTGACCTGCACTATAATTTCCATCTCGGGCTTAATCTCCATGCCATGGGCGTCGTTTAAATATAAAAATGCGTTGCGCCCCTCGCCTATCGTTGCGAACGCAGCGTTCAGCCCGGGTACTACGCTCTCAACCCGGGCTTTATAAATCTCGCCGGCCTTTTGATTGTCCCACATTCGCTCTATAAATATCTCAGCCAGCCGTCCCCGCTCGACTATCGCCACCCGAGTTTCTTCATTCTCGCGCGTGTCGGCGATAATCTTGCGGTCAAACTTAATGCCGGCCGCAGCATCGTCAATATTTATGTTCAAACAAAATCCTCCTGTTTAAAATCTTTTATTTAAAATTTTATTAATATATTAAGCTCAAACAAAATTTTTCGCGTCAGTATTTAAGCCCGAAAATTTAGAGTATAATTAAATTTATTTTTAATTTTAGATTAAAGGGGATTTTATTATGAGCGATGCGATTTTCGATAAATCGTGGCAGCGGACTAAACTTTGCGGCGAATTTACGGAAGACGATGCAGGCAAAGAAGTCCGCGCCAACGGATGGGTCAGAGCAAGGCGGGACTTAGGCGGGATAATATTTGTAGAAGTATGGGACTACACAGGGCCGATTCAGGTCGTATTTAATCCTGAGGCCGGCGAAATTCACGAGCTGGCCGGAAATTTGCGCAGTGAGTACAGCATAGCCGTAAAAGGCAAGATGAGAATTAGACCCGAGGGTACGGCCAATCCGGCATTAAAGACCGGCAATATTGAGATAGTCGCAAGCGATTTTTTAGTTTTAGCTAAGGCCGACACGCTGCCGTTTGAAGTCGGCGATGCGACCGACAGCGTCGACGAAAATTTACGCTTAACTTATAGATATTTAGACATGCGCCGTGAGAAAATGCAGAAGAATTTGCGCACAAGAGCAAAAATTAATTCTTTCACGCGCAGATATTTAGAGAATAATAGATTTGTAGAACTCGAGACGCCGATGCTGACGAAGGCAACGCCCGAAGGCGCCCGCGATTATTTAGTCCCGAGCAGGATTAACCCGGGCAGCTTTTACGCACTGCCTCAGTCACCGCAGTTATTCAAGCAAATATTAATGATAAGCGGCTTTGACAGATATTATCAAATTGCAAGATGCTTCAGAGATGAGGACTTAAGAGCCGACCGCCAGCCCGAGTTCACGCAGATAGACTTAGAGATGAGTTATATAGTAGAAGAAGATATAATGAACTTAATCGAGGGCTATATGCAGGGCTTGTTTAAAGAAATTTTAGATGTAGAGATAGCTGCGCCGTTCATGCGGATGAATTACTGGGACGCTATGGACAAGTACGGCAGCGACAAGCCGGATCTGCGCGTAAGCTTGGAACTCTGCGACTTGGCCGAAGCATTTAAAAATTCCGGCTTCGAGCCGTTCAAAGAAATTTTAGAGAAGGGCGGAGTTGTGCGCGGCTTAGTGCTGCCGAACGGCGCTGAACTGTCGCGCAAAGAATTAATGGACTTAGAAGCTCGGGCTAAGAAGATGGGCGCGTCAGGCTTAGCTAATTTCCAGTTTAAGGACGGCGAGCTGCGCGGTCCGCTCAAGAAATTTATGAGCGATGATGAGCTTGCTAAGTTATGCGAGATCTCAGGCTTGAAAGACGGCGGCGCGTTATTCTTAGTATCTGACAAGTCGCGCACTAAAGCCTGCACTATACTCGGCACGTTACGGCTTGAACTCGGCAAGTCACGCGGATATTTCACTGACAAAGACGAGAACGGCAAGCCGATTTGGAAATTCTTATGGGTTACGAGATTTCCGATGTTTGAGTGGTCGGAAGAGGAGAAGCGCTGGGTCGCAATGCACCATCCGTTTACGTCGCCGGTGCTTGAGGACTTGGACTTATTAGAGACTGACCCTGAACGGGCGTTGGCCAGAGCTTATGACTGCGTATTAAACGGCAATGAAGTCGGCGGCGGTTCAATACGTATTCATGACCCTGAAGTGCAGGCCAGAGTGTTTAAGTGCTTGGGCATCACGCCGGAAGATGCAAAGCGCCGCTTCGGATTTTTCTTGAGAGCATTATCATTTGGTACGCCTCCGCACGGCGGCTTAGCTCTCGGCGTCGATAGATTAGTTATGTTATTATGCGGCGGCAGCTCCATACGCGACGTTATGGCATTCCCCAAGACGCAGCGTGCGCAGTGCTTACTGTCTCAAGCGCCGGATGCAGTCGAGCAGGCAAGGCTTGACGAGCTGAAGCTTAGGGTCGTTGCCGATGACGAAGATTAATATATTTTAATGGATTTAGTATCAGCATTTATAATTTTTGCTGCAAGCATGGCCGGGGTGTTATATCTCGGCCATGATATGTTATGGGCAGTTATTATAGGCTTTATTGGCTTCTTTATAGTTGGACTTAAACGCGGCTTTAATTTTAAATATTTGCTTAAATTAAGTTTGCGCGGCGCTAAAGGCTCGCTGATAGTTGCGCAGTTCATGCTGATTATTGGTGTATTAACCGGCCTGTGGCGCATATCAGGCACGTTCGCAATTTTAACTTTCTGGGGCTTGAAGTTAATTAATCCAAAATTTTTTATACTCGCGGCGTTCGCATTATCATGCTTAATTTCATATGCGATAGGCACGTCCTTCGGCACGGTCAGCACGATCGGCGCGGCGTTGCTCATGCTTGCCCGCAGCTCCGGCTTGCAGTCGCAGACTTTAGAATTATTAACTGCCGGAGCTGTTATGTCAGGAATTTACTTCGGCGATAGAGCATCGCCGGCTTCGTCCTGCGCAAATCTCGTAGCGTCACTCACTCACACTGATTTATATAAAAATATAAAATTAATGATGCGCACGGCCTTTATACCTTTATTAATCACAATAATTTTATATGCGCTGCTCTCGCTTAATTTCCCGTTAAGTAATTTAAATAATTCCGGCCTCGCAGAGCTGAAATTTGAGAGTCTTGAAGCAAATTTTAATTTAACGCCGTGGGCAATCACACCGGCTGTGTTAATGCTCGTGCTGCCGTTATTTAATATAAAAATCTTAAAAGTATTTATATTAAGCATTACTGCGGCGTTTATATGCGCAGTGACTTTTCAGGGCGAGAGTTTTTATAATACTTTGCGCTGCGCAGTGTTCGGCTTTCAAGCTAATGACAGTGCAATGGAATTATTTAACGGCGGCGGCCTTATGTCAATGGTCAGCGTCAGCCTTGTGCTGTTAGTCTCCGGCACTTACTCGGCAATCTTGGGCGATACTAATATGCTTGATAATCTGCAAAATAATATAATCAAGCTTGCGAATAAAATCGGCATGTTCCCCGTGACTTTAACAGCCGGTGTCTTGGCCGACGCAGCTTTCTGCAATCAGACTATCGGCGTCATGATAACTAACCAACTTATGGCCAAGCCTTACGAACTAAAAAATTTGCAGCCTCAAGCTCTTGCAATAGATATTTCAAACTCAGCCGTAATAGCAGCCGGATTAATACCATGGTGTCTTGGCTGTTCAGTGCCGCTTGCAGTGATGAATATATCGCCGGCGTGTTTAATTTATGCTTTTTATTTATATTTATTGCCGTTATGCTGCTTGCTATTTACAGCTAATACACTTAAAAAATAAATAGCTATAATTTATTAAATAAAAAAAATCTCTTGAGTTACAACACGCTCAAGAGATTTTTTATTTTTAAATTTAATATTTAATTTAAATCTTAACGTTTGCCTTGGCGGCCTTGCGGCTGATTATTTGCAGGCTGCACTGGCTCGGGCGTAAGGCTAATGCCTTTGGCCTTTAAAAACGCCTCGACTTCGGGATTGCCGTGAACAGCTAATGCGTCGCGGTATTTAGCGGCGGCCTCGTTAATCTTGCCGGCCTTGAACAAAGCATTTGCTGCCTTGATCTGCGCGTTCGCCGCCTGAGCTGCGCGTCTCTCTCTGATATTAGTCTCAAGCTGCGTTATCCAGTTTCTTAAATCATCGCTGGGCGCTATGGCTAATGCTTTGCGATACAGTGCGGCGGCCTTCTCGTCCTGACGCTGCAGATACAACGCGTCGGCATCTTTAATCATTCTTGCTGCGTCGGCACCGGTGCCTATACCAAAGTCTTCAGGGCTTCTTAACGGCTTATCGTTTTTAACATTACGCTCTAAGTCGCGTATGCGCCGCGCGACCTCCGGCATCTCCCATATAGCCTGACTTTCTTTATAGCGCAGCAGCGCGTCAGCTGCGTTGCCCTTACGCTGCAGGTCAGCCGCTTCTTTATATAATACTTGAGCCTGCCGTTCACGCTTCGTCATCACCTTCTGCAATTCTTCGATGTGCTGCTTTAACGCATTATCAGGATTGCTCACGATGCTTGCCGTGTAATTATTAATCGCCTCTTGTAATTTGCCGTCGCGCTCAAGCGCACTGCCCTCACTGGCATATCTATCTGCGTCGGCAATTTTAATTAACCGCTCTTTAATCTTCGCAACTCTATTTTCGACTGCATCGCTCGAGACTATCTCAAGCGACTTAGAATAATATTCTAATGCCTCTTCAAATAAGCCCTCTTTATCATATGCGCTTGCCGTGTCGCGCAGCCACTGCGCACTCTGCAGCTTAATTCTAATCTCGTCAACTATCTGCTCAAGCTCGCTTATGTCGCTTAAATTTTCGTCCTGCGGCCAGATGACCTGCGCCAGTCTCATGCTCTGCAATGCCTCGACGAACTGCGAATTATTCTGCTGCTCTTTAGCCCGGGCTCTAAGCTCAATGCCTCGAGTGTAGCGAGAGTAATTAGCGGCCATGGCCTTAAAGCCTGTCTCAATATCAGGATCTCTCGGCGCATTAGCAAGAGCTTTTTTGCCAAGCTCTACGGCCTCGCTGTAGCTGCCCTCATTCCATAAAGCCTGCGCACTCTGCCAGTCAGTCCAAGCCTGCTTGCGCCGTTCCGACTCCTCGTAGACAGCCAGCGGCAGCGTAATAGATACAACTTTCTCGCCGCTGCCGAGCTTTACTCCAGCCGCATTAAACGCATTTATATAAACTTCGCTGTCGCCGATCTGACTTCTTGTTATAAAAATCTCGCCGGAATTATCAGGATTTGCAGTTATGACAGCCGCAGCGTCGCACGCCCATTTAAAACTATGCTCGCCTTTAAACTCGGGATTTAATTTAGCCTGCAGCTTAATCGGCCTTTGCGTTAATAAAGCATTGCTTTCGACTTCGCTGCGCTCCGCCGAGTCCCACAGCGTGACAGGCTCATCGTTTATAATGCTTATCTCTATATTAAATTCTTTTGCGTTAATAACTATATTAGAACTGCCGGTTAAATTGCCCTTGGCATCTCTAAACGCCGCTGTGATTTCAACAGGCTTAGAATTAATCGGCGTGAATACGAGCTGCCGGCCGCCTGATCTTAACCGCATTGAATTTACGTTCTCGCTGCCGCTGACAAATCCCCACTCAAGCTCGCCGCCGTTGGGAATACCGGACGGATCAACCGACAATGTAAACTCTTCGCCGACATGAGGCTCACTTGTCTGAATGATATTCGGCCCGGCCGCATACGCCGCAAAATTTAAAATTAAACTTAAAATTAACGCTAATATAAATCCCTTGCGCATTTTTTTAATAAAGCCCCTTTCTCAAGCTTAAATTTTAATTAACTTAATTTATTATACTATTTAAAAATTTTTAATTTAAATTTTTAATTTTAATTTAAATAATTATTTAATATCTATGAGAAGCCAATTTTCGATCGCAAAGTTTAAACATATAAATTTAATTCTGGTACAATAATAAATATTGTGAAGGGGTGAAAGTAATGCAGGAGTTGCCGATTGGAATACAGAGCTTTGAAGCGTTAAGACGTAATAATATGCTTTATGTTGATAAGACAGATCGATTATTGGAACTTGTAACTGAAGGACGCAGGTATTTTTTATCGCGTCCTCGCAGGTTCGGAAAATCTTTGACTTTATCAACGCTTGAAGCTATGTTCAAGGGGAAGTTTAATTTATTTGATGGCCTAAAGGCTTATCAGTGGGTTCAAGAGCAATCAAAATCGCCTGCGCCGGTTTTAAGGCTTGATATTTCGCTTTGTGAATGTGATACTGTCGATTTGCTCCGGCAGTCTTTAACTGAGATGCTGTCGCGTGCCGCAAGGCGTTTTGATATTGTCCTGCACAGTCAGACGGTATCAGGTATGTTCGCTGACTTAATCGAAGAAGTTTATAAAGCTCATGGCAGCGTCGTTGTCTTAATTGACGAATACGACAGACCTATACTTGACAGCATAGGCGATTTAGAGAAAGCCGAACAGATGCGTTCTTTGCTGCGCTCTTTTTACACAGTGCTGAAAGGCTGCGATGAGTATCTGCGTTTTGTTATGCTGACCGGCATTTCAAAATTCAGCAAGGTCGGCGTATTCTCGGCGTTGAATAATTTACACGATATTTCATTAACAGAGAAGTACAGCGATATTGTAGGCTATACTCAAAGTGAGCTTGAAAGTTATTTTAAAGAGCATATAAATTTTACGGCTGATAAATTAAAAATTAGCAGCTCAGAAATTATTGAAAAGTTAAGAGATTATTACGACGGATTTTCGTTTGACGGCAAAGTAAGGCTTTATAATCCGTTTTCAATTTTGAATTTTTTCTCAGACGGCAGATTTGAAAATTACTGGTATATTTCGGGGTCGCCTACTTTTATCGTAAAGTACATGAAGAAAAATACCATTCGTGATCCTGAAGAATATCGTCATATAACAGTAGCGTCGGATTTTACAGACGCACATGAAATCGAAAAATCGACACCGGAAAGTTTTTTATATCAAAGCGGTTACTTAACGATAGAAAAATGGGCCGGTGATGAGATAACATTGGATTATCCCAATCAGGAAGTCATAAAATCATTGCTGAGAATGTATCTTGATGAAGTATATAAAGTCAAGCATTATATAACATTAGGCACGCAAATTTGGAATGCCTTATCTGCCGGCAATATAAACGACGTTGCAGAGCTTTATAATACGGCAATTTCCGAAGTCCCTTATGAGGATTTTGCTGATAGAAATGAATTTTGGTATCGCTCGCTGTTTTTAATGTTATTACGCGGCGCAGGAGTGATAGCATATGCTGAAGTTCATACGTTTCAGGGACGCAGTGATGCCGTAATTCAATTTGATACTAAAATAATAGTTCTTGAATTTAAATTTGCGGCGCATATGTCAGAAGTCGATAAAAAGCTTATTGAAGGGACACAGCAGATACAGGCTCGCGGCTATGCTGACAGTTACGACGCAGAAGGACGTAAAATTATTTGTGCTGTCGTAGTCGCCGATGACGAGACAAGACAGGTTACAGCTCGAGTTTTATAAATCATCGCGCTTTATGTCTGACGAAGTACCGTCGGTTAGCCTATTGCATTAAACATTATTGAAATCAACATCAAAAAGTTAAAATATAAACTCAATGAGAAGTATATTAAAATATTTAGATATTAAAAATATTCCTAATGATAAAAAACGGGATTTTGTATCAAATGTTTTTCTTGGTACAATGCTTATGTTAGTTTTTATTTTGCTTGAAAATACATCCGTGCGCCAAAATGCAATTAATCATTGGTTTGATTATTATATTAAACTTCGAATAAATGATGATACTGATGCTAAACGCATATCGAACGAAATTATTTTTTTAGATTTCGATAATAAATCACTGCGTGACTTGGGACGGCCGAATATGATACCGCGTAATAAAATTGCTGATTTATTAAATTTTGCGTATCAGGGCAGAGCTGCACTTGTTGTTATAGACATGGATTTTTCTGACAGCGATTATACTCCGGAAAGATTATTAGCAGGCGATAAGTCGCCTATGACAGGATTAGCCCGAGATAATCTTTTATTTAATCTCTTGCAACAGATTAAAGATGATTCTTCATCCAACACTAAGGTACTTTTGCCTATTACGACATATGCCGATTTTATGCAAAAGCATAATATATTTAGCGAATTAATTGATAATAAAAAAATATTCTCAGTGACGCCAGCTTTTACTATTAGCAGACTGGATAATAAAGTGAGGTTTTGGATGCCTTACTTAGAGACGTTGGAAGAAAATGGCCGGCAACATAATGTATT
>JAFUXM010000095.1 GCA_017470785.1 Synergistaceae bacterium | reverse complement strand
GCTTATACAACAAAACTTTTCTGGGATGAATTACCTTCGGCTTTATCATACGACCGCCAGCTCCATACTGTAGCGCGTATATTGATTTATAATCCCGTCAATCTCAGCGTCGCCGGTTAAGCTATTTTCATACATGGCTTTAAGTATTTCGCCGTTTAGGCTGTAGCTATGGCCGTCAGTCGTCTCACTCTGTAATAGGCCGCTTAACGCCTTTTCAGCCTGAGCTTCTTTATCGCCCAAATCAGGGAAGTTATACAATGCAAGCTTCATTGCTGCCCGCTTGATTAGCTCGGGCGTTGCATAGCCTGTTTCAGCCTTATCAACGTAGCCCCACAGCCCCTGCACGCTGATATTTAAAATACCTTTGCGCCAGCCCTGATTTCTGTAAATCTTAGGATAAAATCTGTCGCTCATGCGGTTATATAACACATAGTCGCTTATCTCTTCACCGCTGACTATGACAGAATAAGCTTCAATTAAAAAGACGGGGAGGCGTAATATCTTCCCGCCTCTCCCGTCTAACCTCAGTACCTGCTCTCTTGGCTCAAAGAACTGGCCTGTCATGGTATCAATATAATTACACGCTAATTTAATTAAGTTTTCAAGTTTTGCGTCGTCCGCCTGCTCGTCGGTCACACCCTCATTGCGTATGTCCTCTATGCTGCAGTACATGATTAAATTTTCTTGAACAGACCTGTCTTTAAAAGTTTATCGGCATTGTCGCTGTCTATCTCACGCTCAATACCCTTTCTAAACAAGCCTAATTTTAAATTCAAATCGTTATACGAACTCGCGCCTGTTAAGACTATTTTTACTTTCTGAGGCTCAGCTTTCTTGTTTTGCTTAGCCTGTTTCGGCTCAGCCTCGGGTACGTTTGACTGAGGCTGTACGTTTCCCTGAGTATCAGCCATCTTACTTAGACGCGATAACTAACGCATCGTCCCAAACGATTTTGCCGGGGTCAACCCGCATGTACATCGTATATTCAGTCAAGTCTTTACGTTTGCTGAAATCTGAATATACTTTCATACTGCGCTGAATACCAGTTACGATATTATTGTGATTAGTCAGGATAATTACATCATCCGGCATGTACTCAACAGGGAATAATCTAATTCCCATGAAGTTAATTAAGTTGCCGTTAGTCAGCGCGTTATCGCCCAATACCGTATAGCGATTAATCAAACTAAGCATAAATGCCTCGCTGACTTTGCTTGAGCAATAGAACCGCAGCTCGGATTTATTGCGCTTAAACTGATTAGGCATAGCCTCAATCATAGCGGGGAATATCGTATCTTTATACGTATCGTTAGTTATCGTACCCGGCAGTGCGGTTTTATGTGTATCAGTGCTTTCCTTAGCCTGCTTGATAATGCCGTCGCCGATACTCAAGAACGCGGCATCAGCATCACTCGAAGCTATCGAAGTATCGCCGTTGATTAATAAATCGGCCAAGTCGTTCGAATACTGCTGCGAGAGCATACGGGCTATGTGATCGCCCGCCGCTTCCCCCTCGATGTTATCTTCTAAAAATTCCTGCGATATATCAGCCGGCAAAACTATTTTGACTGACTGGAGCTGTTTGCGCTTAGTCGTAATGCCCATCAGCTCGCTGGGCTGCTGCCCCTAATTTAAATGCCATTCAGGCATTTAATCCTTACGGATTATGCGCCCGTCAATCAGCATGAAGTCAAGCAGCTTTTCAGACGCCCGCATCCGCTCAATTCTAATGTCTTTTAATAAAGCCGAGTTGTCGACCATGTAGTCTATGAACTTTTTAGCCTGTTCGGGGTTCAGCTTGCCGCCTTTGCCCGTCCCTGTAATATCGCCTGTCGTTATCGCATCTTTTAAAACACTCGTATTATTAAGCATGAAAATCACCTCTATTAAAATTAAAAATTTTTTAATTAAAATGCGCCGGCCCAAAAGTTATCGCCGCTCTTTTTGACGCTTGTTAAGTCTTCCTGCTGCCTGTTAGACAGGCCGCGTGCCTTTTCAACTTTATCCAACCGCTCTTCAATAGGCTTTAACGCCTCGTCCAGCGCGCTCTTCACAACCTCGCTCATGTCCGGCTCGGCCTCTTTCTTGACCTCAGTCTCAGCCTCGCTCTTCTCCAACGCATCAAGCCGCTCGCTTATCGGCTTTAACGCCTCGTCAACGCTCTTCTTAACTTCTAAAATTAATTCTTCTTTAGTCACGGTCTCCGTGCCTCCTTCATCAGTATCTAAATCTGTATCAGCGATTAAGCCGCCTAAAATCGCGTGTACTTCCTTTATCTTTGCCAGCCGCGAGCCTGAAATTTTACGCCCTGACTTCTGCACGTCTTCAACTTCAATGGGTTGTTCCTTGACCGCAGGCTCTTCGCTGCCTGTAAAAAATTTCTTCAAAACACTAAATAGTCCCTGCGCGTTCTTCTCAGTCTCAACTTCTACGCTCTCGGGCTTATCAGCTGATTTAAATATTTTAAATTTTTCGCCGTTCGCGGCCTTGCTGACTAAGCTCACAGCGTTGACTTCAACATCCGTAAGCTCGCCCCGTTTATTTGGCTTGCTCATGCTCTAAATCACCTCTATCTTCAACTAAATGCGCCGTCCCCTCAATCGAGAAGCCGGTCAACTCGCCTTTCATTATCTGCTGCCAAACTTCTTTATCCGGCACATGCACGCCTACCACCCACGCGCCCTCGATGAAATCAGGATCGCCCTTACGAACAATAAAGCTCTCGACTATCGTCCCTTTGTCCTTAAGCCCCGTATGATTGCGGTCTATCTGGTCATTCTTTAAATTGCTCATGAAATCATGCGCCATTTTCTCGATAGTTGCCCGCGTCATCCAGTTGCCGTCCGTGTCCTCAACATCCGGCTTGTAGACTTCGCCGTAAACTATCTGCTTGGCCTCGTCTGACTTCTTAAATTCTACTATCCGCTCTGTGTTTATCCTGCTCAATACTTATCACCTGCCTAATAAAAAGCTCCGGCCTGTTTAAAGGCCAGAGCTCAAATTTAAATTAATTTAATTTTATGGAGGAGTTATTGCACACATAATTTAGCTTCGCCGAACTCGGTTAATATAATTAACTCGTCCTGCTTATCAATTAAGCCCTCGCACTGCATGTTATGCAGCACGCGCTTTAGCGCCCGTACATCAAGATTATTATCTTTACAGAATTTATCCATAACATGCTTATTGCAAAAAACGGTTGGCTCAGTTCCGTAATATATTCGCTTCATTAACGCAGTCATCACAGCCTCATCGTCCGCATCCATGAAAGACTGCCGTATTTCTAATAACTTATCTAAGACTGACATATTTTAGCCTAACCCTTTGAATAGCTGACTCTATCGCCGCAGGATTCTAACATCACCTCGTCATGCTTCTTTAACAAGTATTTTTCATAACTCTCGTGTTTGGCTTTGGGGCAATCCCAAAATTCTACAACAACTCCTGAATTATGATTTATCCAGCATTGGCGAGGCTGTTCAATAAAAATTTTTTCTATATCGACATCAGGCGCAAAATCGCAAAGTTCTAACAACGTTACACTAATTTCCTTTTCTGCCTCTGAATAGCCGTTCCACCAGCCGTATACCGCTGCATCTTTATTCCCAAGCGAATAAACTCTTACAAAACCCGGGCCTTTTTCTTTCTCGCCCATTTTGTCAACTATGCGCCTTAATGTACTCTCGCAAGCATCTTTTGCCCCGCGCCCAAGACATTTAGATATAAGCCTCGGCAGCCACTTTGTCGGCCACCATTTCTTTTCCCTTATAAACGCCCATAGTCCGCCTGAAAATAATGACAAAAGACAAAGCGCAGCATAAGATGTCCAAAATTCACGTTCAACACTAAATAATCCACGGACTTCGCCCTGCTCCCTTTCAGGAAATACTAAAGCATCCGGTGAAATCCAAGGATTTTTTAAAGCATAATATAAAGTATTCAAAAAGAAAAACGCCGACATAGCCAATAATAAAGCTATGGCAGCTTGCGTAAGCTCACCCCGCTTGTCTATATCTTCCTGCACAATTCTTTTAAATACCCATAGCCCTAAAAACCCCGGCAATAAGCATATTATTAATTCTGCAAATACTAACGACATAACTTCTTAGCCTCAATTTTTCGAATTTTTTTTTAAATTCATTAAGCTTAAGCAAACTTTCTCATGATTAAGAAGCAGCATCTTCAAACCTAATATATTACTTGCGGAAAAGTCTGCCGAAATACTTCAGGCGTTACATCTTATGATACGCTCCTTTTATTCAAAAAATATTTTAATTAACGGTAACACAAATATACAAAACCAGCATATAATTAATATGAGAAGGGAACGTCCACTTGGCTCTTGTTCCTGCATATCTCTTACCACCCTTGTAAAACTTATAGGCATAATTTTTCAACTCCAAACTTCGTTAGCGAGATAGGCGTATCTGTCCTATTTGTTAACCCTTCACTATACATAGCCTTTACCGCACCGTTAAGAGCGTTTTTTAATCCGCTCTTTCTCATTTAAGACTGACACGTATATCATCTCTATTTAATCAATCGGGATGTCTGGATATTCTATTCTGTTACGGTCAAGCATTTCATAATAAGCGTCATTGCTTCCGTGGCGCGGACATCTGCTTATATCGCACAAATAACATCTCGCATAGCTGTTTTTCGACTTACAGCCCCCGAATAACTTAAAATCTATTGCACGTAACTTCCTCACAAAATACCCGCTGTCGCGGGAACAGCAATCCTTGCTGAGATTATCAAGCAAGTCGTTGCGCTTGTTAATTAACTCTTTACGATTATGCTGTAACATAAAATAAACATATCCTGCAAACAACGAAATAATGATAAGTTCCGGCATGGTTTTTGCACTCCTATAATAAGTTAGTACCATGCTATGCGTTAGAGTTTATACGCTGTAATTTTGCTTGCGCAAGCTTTATGCACTCTTCCGCATATTCTATTCGCAGCTCTTCACTCGGCGATGTGCAAGGCTTATACCAAGGCAGCGCGATAATTTCTTTTAACCGCTTTATACATTCCTGCTCTTCCTGTATAAAAGCAAGTATCTCATCGCGTGTCTTGCCTTGTACATTATTTGCAACATAAATCTCAGGACTAAGCATCGTCATAACTATTTATCATCCCCAAATTTTATTTTTTGCAGTTCGATTAACCGCTCGCCAACTTTTTTTGCTGTGTCACGAGGGGTAGGATTGTTCCGGTACTCAGCCCACGCTTCAGCTATAAACTCTTCAACATTTTTGTTGGCATATGCTGATAAATTATCCCACATTTTCGCCGGATATTTTTCGCTATGCAACGCTTTATATAAAACTTGTATCTCTTTATCCTTACTCGCGCCTAAAAGATAATCGATATGGTGTCCCATTTCGTGGGATACGATAGATTTTACCGTATCGCAACCCACAGGATGAAATTTCATATCAACATTACGCGCCCAATTCTCAAGTGCATTTTTTATATTTTGAGATGAAAAAAGCTTTGTATTTAAGCCTATGCTTTTAACACCTTTTTCATTTTTAGCAACTGCTCCTGTCAACGCATCAAATCTCGGCATGAGATTTTTCCTCATTTTGCTAATTATATCTTCATCTGAGAGGCCAGGATAAAACTTACGTATTCCGTCAGGGTTATTATAAAAGTTCTGCCTTGCTATTACGCTTACTGCAAACTTTTCTTGTTCCTGCCAGCTTCCAACAAAATCAAATACCCCAAGTTCAGGAAAGAGCTTCCGCGTTCTTGCAATTTCGGCTATTACTTCCTTTGCTGCATCTATATCGAGTTCACCGAAATCAGCTTGTTTTGCAATACCGGATTTTACAGCAAGTTCATTAGCTTCTTTTATAGTTTTTACATTGGAAATATCGCCGCTGGTGTTTTCCAACGCAGATATACTTTCGCTAATATCATTCACCATCACCAGCGTACACCGGCAGCGCCCATGAAACGGCGGCAGACTCTGACCGCTGTCTAATAGCTCAGCGTCGCTCTTATCACTCGGCGGCTTAGTTTGCCACGGCATAGCCTCTTTAAATTTTTCAGGGTCTGTAATATCAAGAACTCTGTCTATAACTTCCCGTGTCTTAGCAACACTGAAGTGCTTGCCGTTCATCTCACCGCAGATCGGACACATGCGCTCATCGCCTGTTGCTAAAATCTCATACTCAGCTATTCCGGCTGCTTCCATGCCTGAAATAGCGCCGAACGACCGCGCTCTAACTAATGCAGAACTTGAAACAACGTCCCAGTACGAATAGCCTTCAGGTGCAACGCCGCCTAATTCTTGTCTTAGCTCTTTAGCTAATGCATCTCGGCCAAGCCCGTCATCTAATGCTTTTTGAGTTAATTCTGCAATCTTAGGGCTTATACGCTTGCCGTAATGCTCGCCAAGCCAGAAACAGTTATGCCGTGATAAAACTTGTATCGCTCTCTTATCTGCAAGCGACAACGAGCCTTCAGCGTGAAATTTCTTCTTTGCCTTAGAATAGGCTTCAGTGATAAATTTATTTATCTGTCCTCGTACAGCCTTTGAATTTCCAAAAGCCGGGCCTAATGCGTCTAACAAGCTATCTTCGATAACTTTTACAGCATCTTGCGATATATTCTCCGGCAATAGCTCGAACATATCACGCAACGCATCATTATAACTATCGCGCCAGTTCTTTATTAATTCAGCCGCAAGCTTGCGTTCAAGCTTTAAATCTGTGTCAACGCTCTTGGCTATCGGCAATGAAGTCAATATGCCGTATAGCCGCAAATAAGCCTCATGTCGGGCTAATGGAGTTAAATTAATCTTCAGCTTTCATGCACTTCCATTTCATCGCCTGATATTCAAGCATTTGTTTTCTCTGCTGAAAATCCGGCACAGCGATTACAAAGCCTATGTCAAATTTCTGAAGCACGTCCAATAATTCAGCCTCTTGCGGTGTGAGATACGGGCGGATAGGCTCGCTTTCAGGGATATTTTTTAATTCTCTAAACTGCTTTGCTGTCATTCCGATAGCCAGCCTGTTGAGCATATCCATCTCATTGCTGAAATGATGAAACTTCGGTTTTTCATGCACGCTCTGGATTGCAGCGGTCAACTGCGGATGCTGTTCACGGAGACTTTGCAAATATTTAATCTGTGCTTCCATTTCATTAAAACGCCGTATATACGCTTCTTTGAACTGATTAGCTTTTTGTCCAGTAAATCCCATAACTAAGGCTATGAACCCGTCGCGAGTCATGGCATAACATGGTAACTTTCTGCCTGTGCTGTCTTGATAATTATCTTTTTTAAAGTTCTTTTTGATAAAATCTTCACTCAATCCTGATTTGGTTTCAGTGATTTTTTGAATATCGCGTAACACGTGAAAATGCTGTTTTCCAAATATCTCGGCTACAAAACGGCTGTCAACCAGCGCCTCGTACTTCGCATTAGCGAAAATACCGTAATCATCCATCGGAACTAATTCTTTCATTTTCTACCCTGCTTTCTCTACTCTCTGCAATATAAAAGCAGCATGGCGAGAGTAGTAACCATGCTGCCTGTCTTTGCCAGCGACCGGACTTGAACCGGCATCTCATGATGCTTTACCTTAAGCTACGCCGACATGTTATAAAATTAAATAAAATTGTTGCCGACAGCGGACTTGAACCGCACCTCAGTATTCGCTGCGTTCTGCCTGATTAAACTATATCGGCATGTATTAATCTAAAGCTTTTTCAATTCCGAGTAGAGCCTTTAACAGC
>JAFUXM010000094.1 GCA_017470785.1 Synergistaceae bacterium | reverse complement strand
TTTAATTTAATTTAATTAAAAATCAGAAAGCGGGCGGATAAATTTTGTTTGAGAACGAGCAAGAGGTAATTGCAAGGAGATTTAAGACAGTTGCGTTTGTGAAGGACTATAGACTTTTCAAGCTTGATAAAAATTCTTACAGAATTTTAATTCTGCCTGAGCCTGACGGCGACCGGCGAAGTATCAAGGGCGCGGTGCTTGATGCGCTGGTTGATCTGTTCGGGATTAAGCGCCGGTATGATATTGATATAATAGAAGAAGATGATGCGCTCATGCCGTAGCTTTAATTTCGAGGCAGCGCAGATAAATTTTATTAAATAAAAATTTTGCAGGGGGAATTTATAATGAAGGCTTTATTAATTAACGGCAGTCCGCATAAGAACGGCTGCACTGACGTTGCACTGAGCGAGGTTGAGGGTGTCTTAAAGCGGCGCGGCATTGAGACTGAGATGTTATGGATAGGCAATAAGCCGGTGGCAGGCTGCATAGCTTGCATGAGCTGCACTAAGACCGGCAAGTGCATTCGTAGTGATGATAAAGTAAATGAAATTATAGAACGGCTTGATGAGTTCGATGCTATTATAGTCGGCTCGCCGGTGTATTACGCAGGGCCGGCTGGGCAGATCACGGCCTTTCTTGATAGGCTGTTCTTTGCCGGAAGTAATAAAAACTTTGCGGGCAAGCTCGGCGCGGCGGTCGTATCATGCAGGCGCGGCGGCGCAACGGCTGCATTTGACAGACTTAATAAATATTTCACGATGAATAATATGCCGGTGGTCTCGTCGCAGTACTGGAATCAAATTCACGGCTTTACGCCCGATGACGCCCGTCAGGATTTAGAGGGCTTGCAGACGATGCGGACGCTCGGTGAGAATATCGCGTGGCTGCTGCGCTGCATCGAGGCTGGACGTAAGGCCGGAATAAAAGTGCCGCTCTATGAGCCAACGATTTACACTAATTTTATAAGATAATAAAAATATAAATTTTAAAATTTGATGGTAATTTTTAATAATGAAGGCATTATTTATAAACGGCAGTCCGCGTAAGAACTGGAACACGTTCAAGCTGCTTGAGAGTGCGATGAAGGGCGCAGCTGAGGCCGGCGCTGAGGGCGAGTTAATTAATTTATATGACAATGCGTTTAAGGGCTGCATAAGCTGCTTTGCCTGCAAGCTAAAAAATAATAAGACTAACGGGCTTTGTGCGTTTAAAGATGCGCTCACGCCGACGCTTGAGAAAGCCCGCGCGGCTGATGTAATAGTGATAGGCAGTCCGGTGTACTTCAGCAATCCGACCGGAGTTGTTAGAGCTTTTATAGAGCGGCTGCTGTTCCCTGTCTTAAGATATGACCTTAACGACCGTACGCTTATTAAAAAAATCGTGCCGACGGCTATGATTTACACTATGAACTGCCCTGAAGATTATATGGAGCAGGTGAATTATCCGGTCTTGCTGTCGCCGAACGATCAGGCGTTAAAGATGCTGTTTGGATACTGCGAGACGCTTTACTCGTGCGATACGCGCCAGTTCACTGACTACTCGCGCTATGACGTGACTATGTTCAACGGTGAGCATAAAGTTAAACATCAGGCCGAGCAGTTCCCTAAGGATTTAGAGAAAGCATTTGAGCTTGGCAAGCGGCTTGTTGAGAAAGCTATTAAAAATTAAAAATAATTTTAATTTAAAAATTAAAAATTTCAGCTTGATTTAATTTTAATTTATAATATTATCTCAGGCTGAAATTTTTTTTAATTTTAAATCAGGGGGTATTATTATAATGAAGAAGTTTTTAGCGTTGTTAATTCTTGCTATGGCTGTAAGCCCTGCGCTTGCTGAAACTCACGCACAAGTGATAATTAATTTCCCGACGGCGTCAGCTTCTGGAGCGTTGTACGCAGTGGGTGCGGCCATCACGAATTTATGGGACACTAAGATTGATTACGTTAGAGCTTCAAGTCAGGCTTCGGCAGGCGGCATTGCTAATTTAAATTTAGTGTCTGAGGGCGAGGCGCAGGTCTCGATTGCAATTTCAAGCAACGTATGGCAGTGCTTAAACGGCACGGACAGCTTTAAAGGCTATGCTTATGAGGATTTAAAAGTCATAGCAGGATTATATTTTAATCCTAATCAGGTTGTAGTGACGCAGAAGTCTAATATAAATAATCTTGCTGACGTTAAGGGCAAGAGGTTTGCGGTTGCGTCAGCCGGATCGAGCGTGTACGGCGAGTGCTTAAATCACTTCACGGCAGCCGGATTAAATTTTCCGGATGATATTAATTGCGAGTATATAACTTTCACGGATGCTGCTGACATGCTGCAAAACGGCACGATAGACGGCGCATGGATCATGTCCGGCGCTCCGGCCTCGGCAGTTACTCAGGCTATGACGTCGGGCTGCAAGATATTAGACGTTAGCAGCGAGATTATAAAAGCATTGCAAAATAAATTCCCGTGGTACGCAAGCATGATTATTCCAGCTGGAACGTATCCTAATCAAGATAAAGATATAAACACGTCGGCCATAAAGATGGTGATGTTCTGCCGCGGCGACTTGGACGAGCAGACAGTCTATGACTTAACTAAAACTTTATGGGAAAATATAGCTGAGCTTGGCCAAGCGCAGGCGAATTTAAAAGGCCTTAAGGCCAGCGAGGCAGTGAAAGACATTGCAGGCTTGCCGCTGCATGACGGCGCAGCTAAGTATTATAAAGAGATAGGTGTGTTGAATTAATTTAGAATGAGACGCATATTTATAATATTTATAGCTATTTTTATAATGTTAAATTTATTTTCGTTCGGTTTTGCCGAGCAGCCTGATAACTCGGGCTTTTATATCTCAAAAATTGATGATAAGATTTTTGAGCGCATAAAGGGCAAGTCGTATAAAGATAATTGCCCGTTATCGCTTGATGATTTGAGATATGTTCACGTGCTGCATAAAGATTTTAACGGCGATACTCAAGAGGGCGAGCTGATATGCAATGCCTATATCGCCGCTGATTTAACCGATATATTTATGAAGTTATATAATGCCGGTTACCAGATCGAGAAGATAAGGCTTGTTGACGAGTATAATGTGGACGATGAAAGCTCAATGCGCGACAATAATTCATCGTGCTTTAATTTTAGATTTATATCGCATACTAAAGTAATTTCAAAGCACGGCTTAGGCTTAGCAGTCGATATTAATACGCTTTATAACCCGTACACTAAAGTAGTTGACGGCAAGCGAATATTAGAACCTGCGACCGCCGGAGCATATGTTGACAGGAGTAAAAATTTTCCGCACAAGATCGACACAAAAGATTTATGCTATAAATTATTTACTGAGCATGGCTTTGAATGGGGCGGCAGCTGGAAAAGCGCGAAAGACTATCAGCATTTTGAAGTGCCGGACAGCATTGCGGCGAAATTATATCCGTTAAATAAAAAATAATTAATTAAAAATAATTGCAGCGTAAAACAAGTGAGGCTTAATTATTAGGCCTCACTAAGTTTTTATAGCGTAAACAAAAATCCCTAGCGGCTTGGCCGGAGCCGAAGAAGTGTTTAAAGTCATGCGGGAAAATTAAAATAAAACGCCGCCGGACAATATAGTAAAAGCATTTAAAAATAACAAAAATTATTTTTCTGAAATGGCTACGAATATTAAATGTACTTATTTATTTTCAATTTATTTTATTTATTAGTTTTTAGGTGCTTTTACTATACTATGAGCAGGACGCTCAAAAAGTAAAAGATTATCTTGCTCAAATAAAAAACGTTCCTGCTGAAAATATAGTTTATGTCGACGAAACGGGAATAGATGAATTTTTTTACCGTAAATATGCGCGTGCGCCGAAGGGAAAAGCTGTCATCAGTAAAATTAGAGGCAAAAAATTCGAGAGGACGAATATAGTTGCGGCTCAAATTGGTAAAAAGATTATTGCGCCGCTTAAATACAAAGGAATTATGCACTCTCAGTTTTTTGAGGTATGGTTTGAAAAACATCTTATTCCTAGGTTAGCGCAAGGGACAGTAATAGTAATGGATAATGCTTCATTTCATCGCAAGAAACGTCTTCATGAATTTGCTGAAGAATATAACGTAAAAATAATTTTTTTGCCGCCATATAGTCTAGAACTGAATCCAATAGAACATTTCTGGAGTTGGCTCAAGAAAAAAGTATGCGATTTATTAAAATTTTCTAAAAATCTTGATGAGGCAATCCTTCGTATTTTTCAAGTGCTTTGACTATAAAACTCAGCTCTCTTAAAATTAAAATTTAAAATTAAGAGAGCTGAGTTTTTATAATTTTATCTCATCAGGTTCAAAACGCTTTGAGCTGCTTGATTGGCTTGAGCGTTGATGCTTATATTAGCTTGCATCATGATTTGCAGTTTTGCAAATTTCACTGAGGCCTTGGCCATGTCCGCGTCGCGTATCCGGCTCTCGGCATTAGCTAAATTCTCGTGAGATGTTGTTATGCTTGCGATGTGATGCTCAATGCGGCTCTCCATTGCGCCGATTTTCGCCCGCTGCATTGCAACTTTGTCTATCGCAGTATCGAGCATTGTGATAGCGCGTTTGGACGACTCACGCGTAGCCAGCGTGGCCGCATCGAGATTTAATGCGTCGGTCTTCATGCTGCCGATGTTAAGCTGCATAATGTCGCCCTCGTTTGAGCCGATTTGCAGAGTCGTTGTGTTGTCAGCAAGGTGCAGAATTGTATTATATTCTTTAGTCTCGTAATTAAAATCGCGTTCTTTATCATCCCAATTTGCCTTAGTTCCGGCCATGCGGTCAAACTCTATGTCAACGTTCGGCGTTATCGCGCCGATTAAACGATTGCCGGTTAATTTCGCATCAGTTAAGACTGCGCTGCCGGTGTGAGCATTGGAAATATTGACCGTGTAAGTCGTCTCTGAAGCTTGCTGCAAAGTATTTAAGCCGAACGCATTTAATACGTCCTCGTCGCCTGAAAAACTTAAACGTCCGGCCTGTCCCGCTATTGCCGAGTGAATTACCATTGTGCCTGCTACGGACTCCGGCGTATTTTTATTATCTTTAGCGTTGCTCTCTGTCACGAAATTTACAAAATTTTCTTCGTCGCCTGATTTTACATATTTTGCTTGGCCAAGTTCGTTGGCTATGGCGGCGTTTAATTTCGTCTCGACATCCTCGAGCGTGTCGTCAGCGTATAAAGTAACCTTAGCGTTCCTGCCGTCGCCCTGCGTTATAGTTATAGTTTTGGGATCGTCAAGCAAAAATTTATCGTTAGCGTCATAGAATTGTTTTAAATCGCGGATGCGGCTCGTCTTTATAGCTGTGTCTCCTGCAGCTGCATCTACTCTGTCGACCTGATTTACTGCGTTCGTGCCGAAGTCATAATCAACTAACGTCGCGCCGTCCAATGCCGATATATCTGCGTCTGTAATAGAACCATCCGTGCTTGTGCCGAGTATTTTTAAATTCACGCTTAACGCGTTGTCCCAGTTAAAAGTACTGAGGTCTAATGAACCTGTAGTAGTATAAGGTACATACGCTACGCTTGCACTTGACGTGTTTTTCATAACGTCTTCGTCTAATACAACGCGCGGCGTATATGTAAAAATATCGCCTCCGCTGCCGTCGTCCCCATCAAGGCTTAATGTTACTCCAGTATGAGAAGTGCCTGCTGTTCCGCTGCGGGCTACAACCTGAATATAAAATTCATCTCCCGCCTGTAATTTACCGTTATTTATGGCTGAGTTAAGAGCGTCTATATCAAATAACCTAACATTTCCTATACGACAGGCTGTTCCAGTTGTAGAATCATAATTTAAACCACGCGTCCTGCTTGCATTTGCATCACCGGATGTACTTGGAATACGGCCTGTACTTGCAGTCAAGGTTTGATCAACATGTACGGCTTCGCCATTGGTATGTGTTCCCCAAAATTCAACACGCGATAACCATACATTGGCATCGTCAAGTGTAGTACCGCCCGTAGCACCGCCTATAGTCATCTTCAAAATTCCGCTAACGTTCATGGATGCTGTCCCATCAAAACCCTGAAGTATGCCATAGCTTTGATCTGCTTCAGTGCGTATTACAGTGCGGTCTTGTTTTGTTGCTAAAATATCTACGCCCTCTGAGTTTGAGATAAGAAGATTTTCAAGCGTTCCGTTTGCTGGTTTTCTCTGAAGTAGATACCAGCGTCCGTAATTCTTATACTCGTTTGCTTGGTTAGAAGAAGTTCTGTCTACTGTAGCTTTAACTGTTGCAGACGCTCCGGCTGGCAAATTTTGGATTTCTGTTTGAAGCACCGACTGATTTTGCACTGTCTGAAGTGTATTGCTTGACTCCGGCATAGTTCCGCCGCGCTGAAACACCGCAAGCGTAGTATCCTTTATATTTGCAGCATAACTTGAATCGGTCGTTAAATGTACTGTACCTTGTTCAAGTTCGCCGTCCTTGTCCTTAAGGGCTATATTGAAATCAAGCGTTGTGTTCGAGCCGGCAGATTTAGCAAGCGTATAGTGATGATCTCCCATTGAGCCGGCGTCTAAATCGCCCTTCACCGTGAACACTATGTCATCATCGGCTTTAACTGCCTGCGCGGCTAAGTTCACGGCTATCTTGTCGCCCTCGTTAAAACTTCCGGTGAAATCAAAGTTTACGCTTTTAGTGCCGATAGTCAAGCTCTGCGCCGTGCCGCTTGTAATTGTCATTGATCCGCTTAACGCGCCTTCGCTCACAACTCCGCTCTTGTCCATTGTCGAGCCGGAATAAGAGAACGTTACGTCGCCTGTGTCACTCACGCTGTCGACAGTGAAAACTATATCCGCGTTCACGTCTAAATCAGCATCTGGAGTAACAGTGAAATTGCCTGAGCTTGAAGTGTTGGCAGTGACGCTTGCCGTCGAGTTATGAACGCCTGTTGAGTCCTCAGTTAAAGTTAATGCGAATGTCTGAGCCGAAACCGTGTACGTTCCTTTAGTGTTGACCGACGGGGGCGTCTGTGAGCTCGGCGCAGCTATGCCGTTGCCCGTATGCACCGTAACGTACCACGGCATTACTGTGTCCTGTCTCAGCGTAAAAATATTCGTCTTCTGAATTTCCGCGTCTCCAACCGAAGCCTTAACGCTGATCTCGTAATTGCCCTCGTAGCCGTAAATTCCGCCGTTGATAATCGCCTTAGTCTCCAGATCGCTGCTTGACCATAAAGCGCCTGCGTCGCCGTTCAATAATTTCTTGCCGTTAAACTCGGCTGTCTCGGCGATGTGATTAATCTCGTTGCGCAGCTCGCCGAACTCAAACTGAACATAGCTCCGGTCAAGCGCCGTCAATGTGTCGTTTGCGCCCTGCACTGCAAGATCGCGCATTCGCTGCATTATCGACTGAATTTCGCCTAAGCCGCCCTCTGCGGTCTGCAGCATACTTAACCCGTCCTGTGAGTTTTCAGCTGCCTGATCATACCCGTAAATTTGCGCCCGCATCTTCTCACTGATCGATAAGCCAGCCGAGTCGTCCGCAGCTTCCTTAATGCGCAGCCCGCTCGAAAGCTCACCGATCGTATCATCGAGCGACCGCTTGTTCCGGTACAGAACATTGTACCGCTCACGCGCCGCAGAATTGGTATTGATGATCATCGTCATGATTTAAAAAGACCTCCTTGCCTTTTTATGTTCCCTAATAATTAAAAAATCCCGGCGCACGGCAAGCCATAGCCGTTCGACGGGCAAATTTTTTCTTTCTTTTACTGATAGAAAATAAAAATAAAATAGAAGATAAAGTAGAAGATAAAATTATAAAAACTATAAAATTTATAAAAGGGGAAACAATAAAAATTGACAGGGAAGAAGTTTGGACACTAATTAGCTCTCTGCTCTCTGCTCTCTGCTCTCTGCTCTCTGCTCTCTGCTCTCTGCTCTCTGCTCTCTGCTCTCTGCTCTATTATGCGGCGAAATTGCAACGCTGTCAACCCCTTTCTTACGTAAATTTTAAAAATTTTTAAAAGATTTCTTAATCATTAAAAACATTTCGCAAAAATTTTAACATAATATTTTGTTCGGATGTTTTTTAAAATTTTTTAAATAAATTAATTTTGAAAGGGGCGTTAGCGTTTTATACAGCAAGTTTCAAGCTTAGTGTGTTGCCTTTAAATATTGCAGGTCGCCGTACCAGTAAGAGGCAGTGGTACCGCCGTCGATTAAAAAATCGCTGCCTGAGATCCAACGGCCGCGACTGCTCATTAAAAATTCAGCCAAGTCGCCGACTTCGTCAGGAGTGCCGGCCCGGCCTGCCGGACATAATCTAAGCATCTTTAAATAGCCCTCAGCTCTCGGGCCATGAAGTTCATCGTTGGCAAGCGGCGTGATAATTATTCCCGGGCTGATTGAATTTATCGTTGCGCCGCGCTTGCCCCAGCGCGTTGCCTCGTACATCACGCGCAGCACGTTGCAGCGTTTCGAATACTGATAGGCCTTTAACGTGTCATTAATTGCCTTGATAAACGGCAAATTTAATAACTCTTCTGGGGCGGACACAGCAAGCTGTTCGTTCTGATCCTCAGGCAAGGCCGGCAGTCTATGACCTGACTGCGATGAAATTACAACGCCTGAGCCGCCGTCACTAATTATTTTTCCAAATTCCTCAAGCAATACGGCTGTGCCGTAAAGATCAACCCGTAAAATATCTTGAACTGAAGCCTGAGACGGCGATACTCCGGCCGCGTTAATCAAATTTTTAATCTCGCCGAATTGCTTGGCATGTTCAGCAAGCTTTAATATCGCTTCTCTCGAGCCTAAATCAGTTGAGATTACGCTCGTCTCAAAGCCAGCATCCTCAAGAATTTTTGCGGCGCATTCTGCATTCTCCAGCTTTAAATCCGCCAGTACAATATGCTTGCCGGCACCGACCCTGCGCACGATCGCCTGCCCTATCGACCCAGTCCCTAAAAGTACTGCTACGTCTTTTTTGCTCATGTCTTTTAACATCTCCTAAATTAAAATTTATATTTCTTTCACGATCTTTGCCGGCACTCCGACAACTACACAATTATCAGGAACATCTTTCGTCACTACCGAACCTGTGCCGACAATTGCGTTCTCGCCTATCGTAACGCCGGGCAAAATATTTACTCTTGCACCGATCCAAGCATTTTTCTTAATATAAATTTCTTTCGTCTTGATAACGCGAATATTTTTAGGCTCGTGATTGACCGTGAAGAGTCCTACCTCAGGCCCTAACATCACGCCGTCCTCGATAGTGATCGTACCGATTGACATTACGGTCAGGCCGTGATTGGCAAAAACATTTTCGCCGAGATTAACGCAGCAGGCGCAGTCAATCTGAAACGGCGGCGTCAAAAAACTTCCGGCCTTTAAATTCCCGTTAAATAATTCGCGCTCAAGCTCAAGAATTTTTTCACGATCATTAGGATCTGTGTTATTAATCTGCCAGCATAAATTACGGCATCGCGCCATCTCACCGTGAGCTTCTTTTATATAAAGCTCGTCTCGTATGTCATAACTTTTGCCGCTTCTTAAATCTTCAAATACGCTCATAATTTTTTATTTATCTCCTGAAATTTTAAATTCTTAAATTAAGTATTTAAATTTTATATTCGCGCAATAGCATTTTCAAATAGAAAAACTGAATTAGCAATAAAATTTTTAAATTAAAATTAAATAATAAAAAAAGAGAGGCTTGCGCCTCTGCTTTTCTTTGAGGGGGGTAAAACGATCAAACAAGACGAGGGTGTCTCCGTATGCCTTCTGCCTTACACTTCGCAGGATTAAGAGGCTTAATTTATTTTCAATTTATCTATCAACGGCCTCAAGAGACTTTATAATCTCGATTTGTTCGTTATGTCAAACATTATATTCATCTCTCAAAAATTTGTCAAGCATATTTTTAAAGCTAATTTTAATTTTTTAAAATTTTTAAATTATTTATTAATTAAACTTTTTAAAATTTAAAAATTAATTTAAAATCGTGTCGGTGCCGCGCTCTATTGCTACGATGCCGGTTCGGGCGAGTTCTATTATTTTAAATTCTTTTAATAAATCCTCAAATGCGGCGGTCTTGGTCTCGTCGCCGATGAGCGACAGCGTTATAGTCTCTGGCGTTATGTCGATTATAGACGCTCTGAATATATTGCCTATCTGGATAATTTCGCCGCGAATATCGCGATTTTCAGCTTTAACTTTTATTAAGACCAACTCGCGCCGCACGGCGTTATCATTTAAAAGTTTTACTGACCGAATAGGGACGAGCTTTCTTAGCTGGTTGCATAATAATTTCACGCGGGCGTCATCCGAGATTATCTCGATAGTTAAGCGCGTGACCTGCGGGTCTTCAGTCCAGCCGGCAGCTATCGTCTCGATGTTATAGCCCTTGCGCGAAAATAAATGCGCTATCTGCGACAAAACGCCGGCCTCGTTGTCCATCAAGGCCGCTATCGTGTATCTTTTTAAATTTAATTCTGCCATTTTTATTTATTCACGTCCTTTAAATTAATAATATTAAGCAAGCAAGAAGTCGGAGATATGAGCGCCGCCGCTGACCATCGGCCTTACCATCTCGTCTATGTCTATAATGCAGTCTATCACGCTGCCCTTATTAGACGCCAACGCGTCTTTTAACGCGCTTTCAAGCTCGCTTATATTAGCTGCTCTGTAGCCGTTAAGGCCGTAAGCCTGAGCAAGCTTCACGAAGTCAGGACCGCGGTCTAAAGTCGTGTACGAGAAGTGCTTATTGTAAATTAAATTCTGCCACTGGCGAACCATGCCTAAAGTCGAGTTATTAAATATTAAAGTGATAATCGGCAATTTATAAAATTCTTCAGTTGCAAGCTCGTTGCAGTTCATTCTGAAGCTGCCGTCGCCTGCGACATGCAAAACTTTCTTGTCAGGGTTGCCGACTTGTGCGCCGATTGCTGCGCCGAGGCCAAAGCCCATTGTGCCGAAGCCGCCTGACGTGATTAACTGGCCGGGATACGAAAATTTTAAATGCTGTATCGCCCACATCTGATGCTGGCCGACGTCGGTCGAGACTATAATATCTTTAGGCAAAATTTTCTCAACTGCCGATAATATTTGCTTAGGCGTCAACGCGCCGCCTTCTGCGTCATCATACTCTGTCTCGGTCTTGAACGAGAACACATACTTCTTCCAGTCGTCATGGCTTGCTTTATTAACTAAGTTTAATAAGCTTGCCAAAATTTTTTTAGCGTCACCGATTATGTAATGCGATGTTTTTACATTTTTATCTATCTCGGCTGCATCAATATCTATCTGAGCGATTTTAGCCTGCGATGCAAAGCTTGCGGGGTCTAACGCTACTCTGTCAGACAATCTTGAGCCAACTACAAGCAATAAGTCGCAAGCGTCGCAGGCCATATTAGAAGCCTGCGAGCCGTGCATTCCTATCATGCCGGTCTTTAAATCATTGCCGCCGGGGAATGCGCCGCCGCCCATTACAGTAATTGCAACCGGCGCATCGATCTTCGCTGCGAGTTCACGAAATTCGCTCGAGGCTTTAGCTCTCACAACTCCGCCGCCGCAGATTAATAAAGGCCGCTTAGCCTCGTTAATCATGTCAGCTAAAATTTTTATGTCATTAATATTAGGCTCTGTAGATTTAACGCTGGGATGATCTGCAAGGCGCGTTAGCCTGCCCTGTTCAAAGTGCTTCTCTAACGGCAAAAATTCATAATCGCACTCGGCTGCCGTGACGTCTTT
Organism: Synergistaceae bacterium; assembly: GCA_017470785.1. Lineage (GTDB taxonomy): Bacteria > Synergistota > Synergistia > Synergistales > Aminobacteriaceae > JAFUXM01. The sequence goes on along the minus strand of JAFUXM010000094.1, from coordinate 20,784 downwards.
CTGAATGTCAATTAAAACAGGCCCCGGCCGTCCTGACCGCGCAATAGCGAAGCCTTCGCGAATTATTCCGGCTAATTTATTTACGTCTCTAACTAAATAATTGCACTTAGTAATCGGCAGCGAAATGCCAGTTATGTCTATCTCTTGAAACGAATCTTTGCCGATTAAATTGCCGTTCACGTTGCAGGTTATAAATACTACAGGCGACGAGTCCATATAAGCCGTAGCTATTCCGGTTGTTAAGTTAGTTGCGCCCGGGCCTGACGTAGCGAAGCATACTCCGGTCTTGCCGGTCGATCTCGCGTAGCCGTCAGCAGCGTGCGCCGCGCCTTGCTCATGCGCTGTTAAAATATGCGTGAATTTATCTTTATAATCATAAAGCGCGTCATAAACATTTAAGATTGCGCCGCCGGGATAGCCGAATATCGTATCAACTCCCTGCTCTCTTAAGCATTCAAGCAATATATAAGCTCCCTTTAATTTCATGTCCGCAAATTCCCCCTTAAAAAATTTTAATTATAAATTATAATATTAAATTAAATTAATTTTAATAAATATTTCGGTTGGGGGTGCGGTCTCTAACATGGAGGAACTTTACAATCGCATAAATTTTATAGTATCGGGCGGAGCTTTAACGCTGCTGACGGATTTTTTGGGCGGCAAGAAACTTCCGGCTCTGATACTTGAGGAGAGCAAGAAGAACGACGGCAGTTTCATGGTCATGGATGCGGCGGGCATGGCGCCGGAGTCCTTGGTCTTCAACGAGCTTAATCTTAAATCTTTATTCTCTAATAGGCCGATCTTAGGCGCATTTGAAGTGTCAAGCGCTAAGGGCAGTGACAAATGGCCTTTTATTATTAGAGTTAAAGGCGCTCACCGTGAGATTTATATTTTATTAGGCAAAGAGCCTGCAGAGCCTGAAAATTTTATTAACGAGCTGCAGCCTTACGCCGGCTTGATTAATCTATGGCAGACGTTCCAGAATATCGACGACACTGAAAAGAAATTATCGAGATTATCGTATATGCTGCTGGCGACTAAAAGCACGCTTGCATCAGTCTTTGAGCCGATGCCTTTGCAGTATTTCGCGGCGTTCTTAAGCGACGTGCTGCGCGAGAGCTTGTTCCCTGAGAACATAGTTGTCTTAAAAGACGAAGGCAATTATCTCACAGTGTTTACAGAAGGCAGCGGCGGAGCAAAAATTCCTGAGCGTAAAGGCATTTACGCCGAGCATATATTGCCGCCCGTCCCAGTTGTAACTAACGGGACTAAGACGCCGTTTGAAGTCGTCCTGCCGGTAACCGAGGGCAGCTGCAGATTATTCTGCGTGATGCACTGGAACTATCTGCCCGACGAACAAATGATGAATTTCTTAGAGCTTTTAGGCAACTTAGCTGTACGCGCTATAGCGATTAATAATTTGCGTTCACAGACCAATCAATCTGCTTCTTATATATCAAGCGGCGAGTTCACGGTCTTATCGCTCTCTAACGTGCTGAAAATTTTAAAGTCCGCAAAAGACAAATCAAGATTTTTATCGATGCTGGGCGATATATTCACTGAGCAGTGCCGCATGTCCGACTGCATTTTAGCGGTCTGGGATGAGAAGCGCAGGGGCTATGTCATAGCTGAAAAGCGCGTAGGTCAGATCAAGACAGATTTAAATCCTGCGTTATTGCCCGCTAATAATCCGGTCGAAGCAAATAATATCAGCGAGATATTTTATGACTTAAAGGCCGATAAGCCTGATAAAATTTTCAAGTCATGGGGACTGGCCGGCTGCCCGTGGGAAGAGATGGGCAAGATGCGTTATTTATTCCCGATAAGCGACGATAATTTATTAGTCGGCATGATTGCTCTGGCTTCTAATAATGCAGGCGACATATCGCAGCTTGATAAAGCTCAAATCGCATCGCTGCATTTAATCGCCCAGTTCGCAGGCTACGAGTTCAAGAGATTTTAGCCCGCCGAGCCGGCGGGGCGGCAGTGTTGAATACTTAGCTATATTAATTAATTTAATTAATATAACCAAGGCGTCTAAAAGCTAACAAATAAAAGCAGATAAGTGAATTTAATATTCGCGGCAATTCAAGTGCTTTAACTATAATTAATTCAGCATAAAATAATAACCGCCTCTTAAAATTTAATTAAGAGGCGGTTTGTTATTACTTTAAAATTAAAATTTTTTAAATTTTATTTTTTATTCCGGACGAATCTTAGCAAAGAATAAGGACTTGCGCTCTTTGGGATCGCATCTGAGCATGACGCCGTCCTTGCCCTCGGGGTCATGCGTCGGGCCCATCGTCAGCGTGCAGTGCAGAAGCTTTAAGTCTTTAGTGCTTTCTAACGCATCGCGTATCTTCTCAGGCTCGGCGCTGCCTGCGCGCTCAATTGCATCCTTCAGCCAGTAAACGCAGTCATAAGCCATAACAGCATTCATAAATTCCTGACACTCAGTGCCGGCGCTCTTCAAATAGCTGTCAAAGAAGCCTGCTAAAGTCGGATCATAGCGGTCAACATGGCTGACCCAGTAGGTGTCGCCGAGTGCGTCGCCGGCAATTTCCCACATGAAGTCGCCGTAGCCGTCGCCGCCTACTATCGGCGTGTTAATGCCAAGCTCACGAGCTTGTTTAACTGCCAGAGGCAGCGACTTGCCCATGAACGGGAATATCAGCACGTCAGCGCCGGATTCCTTCATGTTAGTAAGCTGCGACCTGAAGTCAACGTCCTCGCCTCTAAAGCCCTCATCAGCTGCGATTTTGCCGCCTGCTGCCTCAAAGCTCTTGATAAAGAATTCACGCTGTCCCTGCGAATAGTCGCTCGACACGTCGTATAACAGCGCCGCGCTCTTAGCGCCTAAATTCTTAGCTGCGAACTGCGCCATAATTGCGCCCTGATACGGATCTAAGAAGCAAATTCTAAAGTTATACGGTCTGACCTTGCCGCTCTCATCAACTGTGACGTTGGGGTTAGTGGGCAGCGTGCCTAAGTGCGGCACATGACCTCTATTAAATATCGGGGCTGCTGCTATGCAAAGGCCGCTTCCCGACGGTCCGATTACAGCCGAGACCTTGTCCTGCTCAACTAAACGCCTTGCCGAGTTCACCATGTCCTCGTTGCGCGTGCGGCAGTCGTACATTACGACCTCAAGCGGCCTCATCTCATCGCCGACTTTAACGCCGCCTTTGGCGTTAATCTCTGCGACTGCAATCTTAACGCTCTCGACTTCCGCTACGCCATAGGCCGCAAAGTCGCCCGTCACTGTCGCTATCTCACCGATTTTAATCGGCTCGGCAGCAAGCGCTGCGCTTGCAAGCAAGCATAACGCTAACACACACAGCATGAATTTCTTCATAACTAACACACCTGCTTTCTAATATAAATACGGCGCGGCGACGCTAAATTAAGTTTAAGCAGTCCCGCGCCGTAATTTTTAATTTTTAAATTAATATAAATTAATTACTTTAACTCGCTGAAGTACTTAATCGTGCGAACCATCTGGCTGGTGTAAGAAGCCTCGTTGTCGTACCAGCTGACTACCTGCACCAGAGTGTTGCCGTCTTCCATTGCTAAGACTTTCGTCTGGGTAGCATCAAAGATCGAACCGGCGGTGCTGTCGATGATGTCGCTGGAGACTATCTCGTCCTCGTTGTACTCGAATGACTCGGTCTCTTCTTTCTTCATCTGAGCATTGACGTCAGCGACCGTGACCTTGCCTTTTACAACTGCGTCAAGAATAGTCGTTGAGCCGGTGGGTGTGGGGACACGCTGGGCTGCGCCGTTTAATTTGCCGTCAAGCTCCGGAATGACAAGGCCGATTGCCTTTGCTGCGCCGCTCGATGCCGGAACGATGTTCTCAGCGCCTGCGCGTGAGCGTCTAAGATCGCCCTTACGATGCGGGCCGTCTAAAATCATCTGGTCGCCGGTATAGGCGTGAACTGTCGTCATAAATCCGGAGATAATCGGCGTTAAATCATTAAGAGCCTTGGCCATGGGCGCGAGGCAGTTCGTCGTGCAGGATGCAGCCGATATAACAGTGTCGCTGGGCTTTAACGTCTTGTGATTGACGTTAAATACTATAGTCGGCAGGTCATTACCGGCCGGAGCTGAGATAACGACTTTGCGTGCGCCGGCCTTGATATGCGCCTCGGCCTTAGCTTTCGAAGTGTAGAAGCCCGTGCACTCAAGCACTACGTCAACTTTAAGCTCGCCCCACGGCAGATTAGCCGCATCTTTCTCTTCGTAAATTTTAATCGTCTTGCCGTTGACCGTGATAGTCCTAGCCTCGTCATCGCACGTGACTTTACCGGAAAAACGGCCATGCGTCGTGTCATACTTTAATAAATGAGCAAGCATCTTGGGGCTGGTCAAATCATTAATCGCTACGACTTCGTAGCCGTCAGCCTCGAACATCTGTCTGAATGCAAGGCGGCCAATGCGGCCAAATCCGTTAATTGCAACTCTTACTGCCATAATACAAATTCCTCCTAAACTAAAAGCAATAAATATTCAAAAAATTTAAACAAGGTTTATTATACAACAATTTTAAATTAGTCACGCTTTGCTGCGCAATTAATTATAATTTAAATCTGCGCGTCATAAAGACTAAGCACAGCGCGACGAGAATAAGCGCATTAAAATTAAAAGCACCGCAGCCGGAGCTTGAGCCGTGCGAGCTTACAGCTTCATCATCTTCATTATAATCATCTTCACTATAATCATCTTCATTATAATAATTACCGCCAAGATTATTGCCGCTTTCGTCGTCGTCGGCGCCTAAGGACGTTGCCTTGATAATGCCGCGCTTGCAGACTGCGTACTCACTGCTCAAATTTTTGCCATAATTGCTCAGCTCAGCAAGAGTTAACGGAGTTGTAACGCCTTTATTGCCGTCGTTGTCAGTGCTGCCTCTTCTGCCGCCGATGCCTTTATAGCTTGTGCCTTCTGATCCGTCAGTCGGAATAATGCAGTAGTAAGAGTCAGTTATAGTACCGGGCGTGCTTGAGTCAGTTTTATTATCGCCGGTTACCGCACCGATATATTTAGTCTTAGTATTGCGCTTGACCTGAGCCATAGCCACGCAGTGTGACAGCGTACCGGTCTGATTAACGCCTGCTATGCCGCCCACGCGGACTTTATCGACCTTAGAATTTATATTAGCCTCAGCAAAGCAATAATTCATCAAGCCAGTGTTAAGCCCCACTATGCCGCCGACATATCCTTCATATAAACTATCTTTAGCCGTGATAGTTACAGAGCTTGCGCAGTTCGTAATAATGCAGCTTATCCGAGTTTCGCCTGCTATGCCGCCGGTGTACATATCGCAGTTGCTTATCTCGGCTTCAACTGCAAGATTGCGTATCTCCGCGCCGCCGTCAAGACAGCCGAATAATCCCTGATACGTCTCCGAGCTGTCAGCAATTTTATATTTTATAGTATGGCCGCCGCCGTTAAATATCCCGTTAAACGACAAATTATAATTTTTGCCTATGGGCGTAAAATTATTCTCTTTGTCCCAGATTTCAGCCGTTAATTTAAAATGCTTATTACTATAGTGTTCGCCGCCGTTGACTTTAGAGGCAAGTTCTTTTAGCCTGTCAAAGCTGTCTATCAAGTACGGGCTGCCCTCTGAGCCGTCGCCGTCCTCAGTCCAGACTGCGTATAAAGTCATATCATCCGACACAGTCACAAGCTCGTTGTCAGAATATTTAACATCGCCGCTTGGAGTTAATGCCCAGCCGTTATAATATAAATCTTTATTTGCGTGCTTAAGGCCGAGCGTCTGCGAAGGCGTAAGTATAATATTCGTGCCGGCTGTAACTTTCATTCTCAAGTCCTCGCTCTTAGCTGTGAACGTTCCGCCGTTGGCATCAAATATCAAAGTGCAGGCATTTTTCCAGACCGCATATAAAGTCATGTCGTCGCTGGGCTTGAGCTCTGCGCCGTCGGCATAAGCTGCTTTAGTGTCAGCGCTGGCTAACGCCCAACCGGCAAATAACAAATCATCAGCTGCGCTCTTGAGACCTAACGCAGCAGCAGTCGGCAGCGTTACGCTGCTGTCTATCTTAACGTCAACGTCAAATTCTGCGGATTCTTTATCGCCTGATACAAATTTTCCGCCGTTAGCGTCTAACGTTATAGTATATTCAGACCGCCATACTGCATATAAAGTAATGTCGTCCGTGACGAGCAGCTCTGCGCCGTCCTTGTACTGCGCTCTTTTAGCGTTCGGATCAGTTGACCAGCCCCTGAATTTTAAATTTGAGTCTAAATTATAAAGTCCGAGCTTCTCGAGTGTGTGCAGCTTAGCAGTAGTATTGACGGGTACGCGCATTGTCGTAATGCCGCCGGTCATGCGGCCGCCGTTGGGGTCGTAAGTTACAACGTAATTCGTCGGCGTATGCTTAACCCATGTAAGCTGCCTGCTGCTCAGCTCGCCCTCTGACAGCTCAACGCCCTCGGCTATCTCAACGCCGGTATTTCTGTCTCTTAGTATGCCTTTCTCGCTTGTATAAGCTATCTTGATCTTGCCTCTTCTCTGCTCAAACGCATTTTTGCCGATGTCAAGATCATGATAGTCTTCTGCCTTGGGAACTGTGAACGTCAGCACTCCGAGCGAGAACGCCTGCATGAAAGCATTTTCGCCGATTTCCTTAAGCGTTGACGGCAGTGTTAAAATAGTCAATGCCGACGGATTTACAAACGCGTACGCGCCGATTTTCTCGACGTTCTTTCCCATCTTTAAAACGCCTATGTCATAGCAGGAATTAAACGCATAGTCGCCTATGGTCTTGACCGTGTCCGCTATAGATGCCCGCTTCCAGCCTTTTGATCGCCGATTAGTGTCAAACGCGTGATTGCCGATATGGGTTATGCCGTCGCCGATTTCTAATAAAGTCACTTTGTCTTTGACGTTCCGCCATGGATTATAGCCGCTCGTATAGTTCGGCATTTCGCCTGAGCCTGAACCGGTATAACTAAAAGTAAGAACGCCTGTACTTTCTTTAAAATCCCAGCGCACGCCGTTGCCGACCTCGCCGCCCTCGTCTGCATACGCTGCAAATGCTGCAAAGACTGCAAAGCAGCACGCAAGCACCGCAAATAAAACAGTTAGCTTTCGCATAATAAATATTACTCTCCTTTATAATAATTTAAATTTTCATAATTTTAACTTATTCAAGCGTCAATAGCAAAGCCGTTTTAAATTTAGAATTAGCTTTCACAAGCCTCGCAGAGATGAAGCTGAATACAATCTTTTCATATTGAAAATATTTAAATTAATTTAATTTCTTTAATGGTGATAATCTAAGCCGTGAATGATTGCGTAAGCCCTGTAAAGCTGCTCGCACAAAAATAAATAACACATCTCGTGAGTGAACGTCATTTTAGACAGCGACAATTTAAAATCTGCGCGGTCTTTCACGGCTTGGCTTACACCCCATGGTCCGCCGATTATAAAGACTATGCGCCCCTGCGAGTTGTTAAGCTCCTGCGATAAAAATTCTGCAAAGTTCAAGCTTGAAAATTCTTTGCCCGTATCGTGCATTAATATAACTTTATCGCTTGGCCTAAGCTTCTTTAATAATTTTTCGCCCTCACGCTCGATATTATTTGCGTCCGGCACCCGCTCGGTAACAACAAAATTATCAGGCTTAATGCGCGTCAAATATTCGTCAGCTAAATCAGCAAGCAAATTATTTTTTGGCTTGCCCACTGTTAAGATTAAAATCTTCACTTTAAGCTTCTTATAAATATTTCTCAGCTGCTCTAACTACATGCTCGGCTAAGACCGAAGTTGTAACAGCGCCTACTCCGCCGGGCACTGGCGTAATAGCTTTAACTAAACTTTCAAGCTCACTAAAATTCACGTCGCCGCAGAGCTTGCCCTCGTCATTAATATTTATGCCTACATCTATAATGACTTGCTTTAAATCTTTATTTATAAAATTTTTATCAACAAAATTTGCGCGGCCCATCGCGGCGATAATTATATCTGACTGTCTGCAAATTTCGGCTAAGTTTTTAGTTTTAGAATGGCACATTGTTACAGTAGCGTTTTTATTTTGAAGTAATATAGAGACCGGTCGGCCTATGACTAAGCTGCGGCCAAGCACTGCGATATTTTTTCCGGTTAAATCTATATTATAAAAGTCTAAGAGCTCTATGCAGGCTTGAGCCGTGCAGGGCGCGAAGCCTATATCACGATTAGAAAATACTCCGGCTAATGAGCCATCAGTCATGCCGTCGACGTCCTTTTCAGGTTTTAATAAATCTCTCGCGGCTTGCTCCAGTTCTTTATTGCCCAGCGGCCTGAACATTATTACGCCATGAACTTTATTATCTTGATTTGCAAGTTTAATTGCATTTAATAACTCTTCGCGCGGACAAGACGCATCTAAAATAATTTTCTTAACTTCAATGCCGACTTTCCCGCAGCGTTTAATTATCCCGCTCTCGTACGAGAGATCGTCAGGTCTTGCGCCCAATCTTAAAATTTCAAGCACGGGCGTAATATTTTTTGACTTTAAAATCTCAACGCGTTTAATTAAATTTAAACTTAAATTTTGCGCAGCCGGTGCGCCCTTTAAAATTTCAGCCATTTTACCACCTGATTTATTTTTATTTTAAATTTTTACATTATATAATTTATTAAATAAAAATTTTTATAAATTTAATTTTAATTTTAATTTTAAATTTAATTTTTCAAGATGGAAGAGCTAAACGAACGGGAAGAACGATTTGACTTTGACGGTTTCTGGAAGGATTTAATTGCGAGGTTTTGGCGGGAGATGCTGCTCAGTGTGATGCCGGACTTGTATTATGCTGCGGACTTGAGCGTTGAGCCGGAATTTCTTGATAAAGAGCTGCGCGACATTATGCAGAGCTTTGACGCTCAGCAGGACGAGCATAATCCGCCCAGATTTGTTGACGCATTAATGAAAATTGCGTTAAAGAGCGGCGGCGACGAGTGGGTGCTGCTTCACATTGAGATTCAAGGCCCAGGCGGTGAGGACTTGCCGTCCCGAATGCACAGGTATTATTGCTTGCTGTTTGCGCATCACGGCAGACATCCTGCAGCGCTGGCAATTTTAACCGAGCCGAGGCCTAAAGAGAACAAAAATTTCTACGAGTTCTCGCACTTCGGCACGTCTATAAAATACAGCTATAACTGCCTTGACATTGAAGCGCTTGACGAAGATGCATTAAGGGCGAGCGATAATCCGTTTGACTTAGCGATTTACGCGTCGCGCAAGGCCAAACGATGCCGCAAGGACGAGCTGCAGAAATTTATTTATCTGCGTGAGCTTTGGACGCTTCTGAACGCTAAGGGCTGGGAGCGTAAGGATCGCAGAGCGCTGTTATTATTTCTTGAGCGGATTATTAATCTTAAAAGCGAGGCTTTGCGCGTTAAATATATTAACGAGTATAGAGAACTGGAGGAAAAGAGAATGCCGTATGAATCTTGGATTGAAAAAGCTTTTAAGGACGAGGGAATAGAGATAGGCCGCGCCGAAGGCATATCAATCGGCGAAGCCCGTGGGCGCAGTGAAGGCATAAATATTGGCCGCAGTGAGGGCATAAACATTGGCCGCGCCGAGGGTATATCAATCGGCGAAGCCCGTGGCCGCAGTGAGGGCATATCAATCGGCGAAGCCCGTGGTCGCAGTGAGGGCATATCAATCGGCGAAGCCCGTGGCCGCAGTGAGGCGTATTCTAATGCGGCTCAAAGAATGCTTGAAATCGGTCTTGCGATTAGCGATATTATGCAATGCACCGGTTTATCGCCTGAAGATATCGATGCTCTCGCAGCAAAAATTAAAAATTAAAAGATTTTAAAATTAAATAATTATAGTTATTAAGGAGAAGAAGTTTCGAGTATGGAAAGTATGCTGCTGTTATTCTCGCATGAGCTGCCCGTGTGGGATCGTGAGACTGTGGCCTTGGCCGGTGAAGAGCCGGATAATCTGGATGAGTTAGTGAATGCCGGTGATCTATTCCCGATTGCAAACGGCTATGCGCTTACGCCGCAGGGCGTTAGAACCCGTGAGCGGATTTCACAAGAGATCGGCGTGCCGGTGAGTTCATACGGCGAGGTGATAATCGACGCGTCACGGGCAAGAGAGCTGTTGGAACTAAACCGTATGGTGCAGTTCTTGGACAGCGCATTCATGACCGACTGGGGAATTAAAGAAGTGACTGTAAGCGAGACTTTTCCCGTTGTGCCGTGCCTGCCGGACGAGCAATATTTTAAACTTGAAGATAATAAAGTCAAAGCTATTTGGCCGGAGCATGAGCTTATTAAATCTTTTATCAAAACTTTTCCGAACTGGGGCGTTGCAGCTCGGAAAATTCCTGCGCCGGGTCAATTAGGTTTAAATTTATGGGCAAGCGCTAATAACGCGCCGCGCGGAAATTTCACGGTTGACTTTATGCTGCGAAGCCGCGCCGACTTTAATCACTATAAAGATTATGAGCAGCTGGACAGCGACGCATTTAAATTCCTTGATGCCGATAGATTATTTGCTCATAAAGTTAGAAGCGAAAATTTTGAAGAGCTGCTGCCGTTTATAGGCAAGCTGCATATATTCTTGCTTGAGCAGCGGCGTATATTCTTGCCGGGCTGGTTCGATATAGACCATGACGAGAACGAGGACTGGATTTTATTATGCCTCGTCACCGACACTGAGGCGCAGCTTGATAAATTAGCCAAGACCATCAGGCAGTGGGGACATGATTTAATTGATCCGGCTAATCCGTTATATATAATAGGAACAAGTATCGAAAGAATGCGGACGCAGAAAGAACAGAAGCGCACGATTTATGACTGGTTCCAAGAAGAGACTGTTAGAATTATCCGGCCCGATGCGCCTGACGGCGAATAATTTTAATATCATGCTTAATATTTATGACTGGTTACAAGAGGCTTTAAGCCCTCGGATGGGCTTAAAGAGTAAGAATTATCATGCTAAATGCGCCCGACGGCGAATAATAATTTTTTAATATGCGCGATAATAAAGTTCAGCTTGTATTATTTATAATTTTAATCTGTAATTTGGCAGTGTCGGCTATAAAAATTATAGTTGGCTTAATAACAGGTATGCAGTCAATAACGGCGGACGGCTATCACTCGGTGACCGACGGGCTGTCTAATTTAATAGGCATGATAGGCGTTAAGATAGCCAGCAAGCCGCAGGATGCAGATCACGCCTATGGCCACTCGCGCTACGAGACTTTAGCAAGTCTAAGCATCGCCGCTTTGTTAATCTATCTTGGAATTAAAATTATCGAGCAAAGCGTATTAAACTTTCTTGAGCCGAGCTTTAGAATTCCGTCCGATATAGAGCTTGCTTTAATTATAATTACTTTAATATTTAATATATTCGTCTCGCTGCTTGAGAGCAAAGCAGGGCTGAAATTAAATTCTATAATTTTAATTGCGGACGCTAAGCATACGCTTTCGGATATATACGTCACGCTTGGAGTAATAGCTTCGATAATATTTATAAAATATTTTGATGCGCCGTTATGGATCGATGCAGTCATATCGCTTTTAATCGCGGCGTTAATTTTCAAAACTGCGTGGCAGATATTTCACGCGGCAGCTGACGAGCTTACGGATCATATCGCAATCGAGCCTGAAGTAATTATAAACGCAGTTATGCTTGAGCCGGAGATAAAGGGCGTGCATAAAGTGCGCTCACGCCGTTCAGGAAATATAATTTATGCTGACTTTCATGTCCAGTGCGACCCCGAGATGAAATTAAAAGAAGTTCACGCCATGACCCACAGGATACAGGCGCATTTGCGCGAAAAATTAGGGCTTGATATTCGCTGCATAATCCACACAGAAGATGTTAAATAAATTATAATTATAATAAATAATTTAATTTAAATTAGAGGGGCGTTTTAATTATTATGGAAAAGCGAGAGCTTGTTATTATCGGAGCGGGGCCTGCCGGAATGTCGGCGGCGATTTACGGCAGACGGTCAGGTCTTGACGTGTTAGTGCTTGAGAAGACGAAGACCGGCGGTCAGATTAATATCACTGACGAGATCGAGAATTACCCGGGCGTTGCTCATGCGACCGGGCCGGAGCTCGGCGAGATGCTGCACAAGCACGCAATGAAGTTTGAGACTGAAATCCGCATGGTTGATGACAGCAAAGTTGAGCTTAGGGGCGATAAGAAAATCGTCGTGACGCACAAGGGCGATGAGACCAATGAGATCGAGGCCGAGGCAATTATCGTTGCAACCGGTGCGCACTTCAGGCGTTTAGGCTGCGCCGGCGAGGCCGAGCATATCGGCCGCGGCGTTAGCTTCTGCGCAGTCTGCGACGCTGCATTCTGCGAAGATTTAGAAGTCGCAGTGGTCGGCGGCGGCAACACGGCTGTCGAAGAAGGAAATTATTTAACGAAATTTGCGTCGAAAGTTTATTTAATTCACAGACGCGATGAGTTCAGAGCCGACAGGGCAGCCATTGAGCAGGTGCTTGCCAATCCCAAGATGGAGCCGGTCTATAACACAGTAGTTGATGAAATTCAAGACAGAGAGCCTGAAGATGACGACGACATGAGGATGCTTAATTTAGTATTGAAGAACGTCAAGACGGGCGAGACGTCAAATCTTCCTGTTGCGATGGTCTTTATGTTCGTTGGGCAGACGCCGGACGACGGCTGTGTGAACGGCCTTGTCGAAGCTAAGAAGGGCGGCTGGATCGTCACTAACGATCACATGGAGACTTCAGTAGAGGGCATCTTTGCAGCCGGCGACGTACGCGACAAGTATTTGCGGCAGGTTATAACTGCAGCGTCCGACGGCGCAATCGCAGCCATGGCTGCTTCGTCTTATATCAACGAGCAGGTGCATCTGCGCTCGACCTTGCTCGAGCCGGAGAAAGTTACAGCTTTCTTCTATTCAAGCATCGATCCTGAGCAGGTCAAGCTGTCGAATGCAGCCGAGGTCAAGAGCAAAGAGAAAGGCATTAAGACGCCGATTATCGACGGCTATAGAAACGCCAGAATGACCGAGAAGTTAGGTCTTAAAGATAAGCTGCCGGCGTTAGTCGAGCTTAGCAAGGGCGAGGTCAAGAGCGTTAAGAGCGTGAGTTCAGAAGCTGATATTAATTTTTAATTTTTAAAATTTAAAATTTAAATAAAAGCCGCTGGGAATAAAATTAAATTTCCGGCGGCTTTTATTATGCTTAATTTTCAGCTTGAAAAGGGTTAAAGTTTATGCTATATAAATACACGGGTGAATTAATTTAAATTTTAAGCTATAAGCTAAGCTAAGAGTGAAAATTTTTTCAAGTTCAAAAAATTTAATTAAGTAGGAGAGTTGATGAAGTTGAAGAAATTGGACGATTTGCTTACGTCAAGGCAAGGGCCGTGGATCTCCGGCGGAGTGATAGGGCTTGTTGCAGTCATGCTTGCGTATCTCGGCAACCCGGGCAACATGGGTTTCTGCGTGGCGTGCTTCACGCGCGACATCGCCGGAGCATTGAAGTTTCACACAGCGCCGGTCGTGCAGTACATTAGGCCAGAGATAACAGGATTTATTTTAGGTTCGTTTCTGTCAGCATTTTTATTCAAGGAGTACTCGCCGAGGGGCGGATCGTCGCCGTTAGTGCGCTTTGGCCTTGGAGTGTTCGCGATGCTCGGAGCGTCAGTCTTCTTGGGCTGCCCTTGGCGTGCATATTTACGCGTTGCCGGCGGCGACTGGAATGCGCTTTACGGAGTTGCAGGACTTGTAGTCGGCGTGTTAATCGGCATAATGTTTTTAGTTAAGGGTTTCAGCTTGGGCGCAGCGCATAAAAATCCAAAAATTGCCGGAATTATTATGCCTGTTATTGCACTTGCTTTATTAGCATTTTTATTTTTAAAGCCGAGCTTTATTGCATTCTCGGAGAAAGGCCCGGGCTCGCAGCACGCTCCGGCGTTAATAGCTCTTGCAGTTGGCTTATTAGTCGGCTGGCTCGCGCAGCGCACACGCTTCTGCACTGTCGGCGCGATACGCGATTTATTTTTAATGCGCGACTTTTATTTATTCAAAGGAATATTAGCGTTTATAATCGTAGCCTTCGGAGCAAATTATGCGCTGGGATTATTCAAGCCCGGCTTTGAGGCGCAGCCGGTCGCTCACTCGGATCAGTTATGGAATTTCATGGGCATGGTATTATCAGGACTTGCGTTCACGCTTGCAGGCGGCTGCCCGGGCAGACAATTAATTATGGCCGGCGAGGGCGACGCTGACTCCGGCGTATTTATTTTAGGAATGCTCACCGGCGCTGCGATTGCCCATAACTTCGGTGCAGCATCAAGCGGCGCAGGTATCGGCCCGTTAGGCGTACACGTAACTATAATTGGCCTTGTCTTTTGCTTATGTGTCGGCTTTTTCTCACGCCAAAAGATTTAAATATTAATTAATTTAATATATATTAAAGAGGAAGAAGATTATGGATAACGAGAATAAAATTATAGTCGATGCGTCGGGCTTGTCATGTCCGCAGCCGGTCATGCTGACGAAGAAAGCGCTTGACGGCTTGAGCGCAGGTCATGTTGAAGTGTTGGTCGATACGGCGACGTCAAGAAATAACGTCACGCGCTTTGCTGAAAATAAAGGCTGGCAGGTCTCAAGTCAGGAGCGCGAGGACGGCGGATTTAAAGTTATTTTAAATAAATAATTTTATTTAAATAAAGTATTTAAAATTTAAAAAGCGGCGGATGCTATTAAATGCTTCGCCGCTTTTTTGTATTTAAATTATTTTAATAAAAATTAAAATCGTGTATAATACTTAAAAATTATTGAAAATTATTTTAATTTAAATTTATATAAATTTACGTAGAAGGGGGCGTGCTGGCATGAGACTGAAGATTAATATATTATTATTGATTTTTGCTTTGCTGTTTAATATAGATGCTGCGTTTGCTAAGAATATTGCGCATAGGGACGGTGACGTCTTAGTAATATTTAAAGGAGAAGAGGGCGAGCGGGTGACAGCGGCGAGCTTAAAAGGCGTAGGCCGCGATGCGCTGCGGGCAGCTTCTATTGCGTCGGAGAACGGCGCATGGGTGAAGGGCATTTATAATAATTTATCGCAGGCTGGCAACGGCGTGTTTGCGCTGATTCACTCGGATATATTGTCAGCTGATGAGTTAGTCAGCGAGCTTTTAGAGCGGCCTGATGTAATAGCTGCATCGCCTAATTATATTGTCAGGGCGGCGGCAGTGCCTAATGATACGGCGACGCCGAGCAATAATACGGGATTATGGGGGCTTAATGCTATAGGCGCGTCTCAGCTCTGGGAACGCGATATTACAGGCAGCAGTAATATTTATGTTGCTGTAATAGACACCGGCATAGACTATACGCATCAGGACTTAGTGGCTAATATAGATTTAAATTTAAGCAAAAATTTTGTAAGTTCAGTCAGCGATTTCATGGATGACAACGGTCATGGCACGCATATTTCAGGAATTATAGGCGCCGTGGGCAATAATAATTATGGTATCACCGGCATTAACTGGAACGTTAAAATTATTGCGCTTAAAGCCTTAGACCATGAGGGCGTAGGAGATATAGCTGATATTATCAATGCGCTTGATTATGTATACGAGCTGTTAAATAATAATAAAAATTTAAATTTAGCTGCGGTGAACATGTCGCTTGAGGCTTACGCAGGCTATGCGCCGAATAGGATCAGCAATAAGAGCGAGCCGCTGTGGCTTGCTATGAAGTATATAGACTTGCTCAACAGGACGAACTTAATCGTTGCTGCGGGCAACTCGGGAGTTAATATCGGTGAGCCTGCTCCAAGTAAGGGAGAGGATTATGACAAGGGCGATTATGTATATCCTGCGTCGTTCACTGGCCTTTATAACATGTTAAGCGTCAGTGCTTCAGACAGTGACGGGAATGTAGCGTCGTTCAGCAATAAGAAAGCTGATGTATCTGCGCCGGGCGTTAATATATTAAGCACGTGGCCGGCTGCTAAATCGAGCATAAAGGCTCAGAGTCTTGATGACGGCTCGCGGGTTGCGGCTTTTCAAGGCACGTCGATGGCCGCGCCTCACGTCGCCGGAGCTATTGCGCTGTTAAAGTCATATAGGCCGGAGTTCACGGCTTCGCAGGTCACAGGAGTTATGAAAGCTAATCTAAGCGGCCATGACGACGCTTTGAATGTTGATGATATGGTAAGCTACGCTGAGGACGCAGCCAATCAAGATGCTATAGCCGTCGCTAAAGACCTGCCGGAAGATTATCAGATAGATGACTTTGATAACACTGACAGCAGCAGCGGCAGCAAGAAGTCAAGCGGCAGCTCAGGCTGCAGAAGCTTTAATGTTAATTTATTAATATTGCTTGCTGTATTATTTATAGTTGTTAATAAAAATTTAAATTTAAAAATTAAATAAAAATTGAATTAAATGTCTGAAAATACTACTATAACAACACTTTATTTAGTCCGGCACGGGACGACTGAGTATAACGCCAAGTTTAAGTATCAGGGCTTGGCGGATATTCCGCTTAATGACTTAGGCCATAAGCAGGGCGAGTTATTAACTGGCTATTTTAAGGATATAAAGATAGATTTAGGCGTGAGCAGCGCTTTAACGCGTGCGAAGCAGACGCTTGATTATATTTTAGCCGGTCATGATGAGACAGAGCGCATGGTCGAGCCTGATTTGCATGAAATTAATCTGGGAATATTTGAATTACGACCTGTAACTGAAGTCGGCATATTATTTCCGGAGTTTCAAAAGAATTTTATATTAAAGCCCGGTGAGCTGCGAGTGCCGCGCGGCGAGACGTCAAAGCAGGTCTATGATCGAATGCGCGATGCGATTTTCAGGGTAGTTAAAGCTAATCAAGGCAAGACTATAGTCATGGCCTCGCACGGCTTTGCTATTCAGACTTGGCTTAATTACGCAAGCAATATAAGCGCTGAAGACATGCACTTATGGAGCTTGGACAACGTCGCAGTCAGCAAATTTATATTTGACAAAGATTTAAATATAAAAATAGAATTTATCGGCGATACAAGTCACTTAAAGGACGAGTATAAACAAAATTATGACTGGGAAGTGCTGGCGTATCCTGCGCCGTTGTTATTATATAATTCCGGTAATTACAGGGCAAATTTAGCTAAGAATTATGTTATGAATTTAATTAAGAAATATAAAATCAGGGCGCAGTTCAGGGATTTATTAAATGCGCCTTTATACAGTGAGGAGCTTGATGCCGTCTTAAGCAAAGAGATTAATAAAAAATATATTAATAAAGATTTGTTTTTGGTGACGAGTGACAGAGCCGTAACAGGCTATAGAAAATACGAATTTAATAAAATTTTAGGGGTTTGATCATGCTTAAACTTAGCGAGAAATTAAAGAAGTGCCGTAAGGATGCCGGTATGACGCAGGTCGAGATGGCGGAGGCCATAGGCGTACATCCTAATACTTTCAGGAAGTGGGAAGGCGGCGAGCGCATACCCAACGCGAGCAAGCTGGTTGATATAGCAAAGGCAGCGGGTACGTCCGTCGAGTGGCTCTTGGATTTGAATGAAAAATCTAAGAAAAATAATAATATTAAGCATAATATTATTAATATTAGTGATACGCCGTTGAGCTTGAATGCGGATGCAGTGAAGTCCATAGCGCTTGCGGCGATGCCTGTTATTTTTACGCCTGCCTTGGTTGAAGCTGCGGGCAAAGATGATTTTATCAGAGCCGTATCTATCGCGGCAGACCAGTTCGCTGACGCTGTCTTAAGCTAATATTAAAATAAAAATATAATTTTAAAAATTCATGCCCTGAGATAATTAAATCTCAGGGCGTTTTATTTTAAATTTTATTGAGCTTGCTTAAATATAACAAGTCGCCGGTGAACGTGCCGCAGTCGGCGAACTTCACGCTTAAATTATTTTGAATAAACGCATCGTTAAGCGCCCGGGCGAACTTATCGCCTTTTAAACGCTGCGTTAAGTTAATTACAGTTTTATTATTATGCGACAGCACGCACAGGAACGGATGGCGGACTATAGCCGGTATAAACATCTCAGCGCTTAAGACATAGCGTGCCATATCGCCCTCGATTAAAGTCCTGCCGATGTTGGAGTAGCAGAAAGTGCCGATGTAATTTTTATTATAGAAAAATCCTTCGCGGAATGCTCGCATCTCATCTGGGTTATTCACCGGCGCGTTAATTAACGGCAATCTTGCCTTGACGGCCTGAGCAAGCGTATAGTCTAAATGCTCACGCGTTAATTGCGGCTCGGCTATGGCCTTGCGTATAACATGAGCCTGCGCAAGCGTATTATCAAGCTCTAAAATTTGCTGCGTTATAGGCACGTTGAACACGTCCGCGAAATTTGATAAATCATAATTATGATAGTGCGGCTTCAAGTCCACTACTTCCATTAGAGTAATTAACTCGTTATTATTAACTTTATAATTTTTATTCACGGCCTGCGCAGTAATTGAAGTTAGTATAGATAACACGGTCGAGTGTGACTCGTGAGCCATGCGCTTAAGCTCGCAGCTGTCGAGCGTATAGCGGAAGCGGCGCGTGTGCATCGGCTCATTGAATTTATAAAAATCCCCGGGCAGCACGTACATGTTAAAATCTTTTAACATAAATTCCGGTTCTGAATTTATGTTCGCGTCTATGATTGATTTATATAACTCGGCTGGATCTGCAAGCTCTGTTTCGTCTTGAGCAGTCTCGAGCGTTAATATATATTTATTTGCTGTGACGCTGAAGCCGGATAATTTTAAATAATAATATAATAAAGTTCTGGCGAAAGCTAAGAGGCCGCGCCCATCGGTCACAGCGTGATAGATCGAGATTATAATTTTATTGCGCTGATAAATCACTCTGAATAAATAGCCGTTCATGTCGGCAGTACCGAAATATTTTGTATCATCGCCGTCGTATTTATAGACGTCCGCCGGTTGATTATTATCTTGATATATCACTTGGCCTTGATTATCTATAAAAATTTGCGGTCTGAACGCCGCGTTGCGCTGCAGCGCAATATTTAACGCCTGCTTTAAAATTTCAGGATCGATTAAGAACGTGAGCTCAAGCTCGAGGACGATAGAACAAGTCTCTTCGTCTGACGAAAAGTAATAGAAAAGCCTGTCAAAAGTATTCGGCACTCGTTTATTAACTATCATTCTAATTCTATCGCCCCGTGAAATAAAATTTAATTAAATTAACTTAAATTTATTTTATCAAAAAGTTTTATATAATAGTTAAAAAATTTTTAAATAAATTTCAAGGAGCGATGCTGAATGATCGGAGCAATTATCGGAGATATTATCGGGATGCCGTTTGAGTTTAATCCGCATAAGTCGACTGAGTTTGAGCTTGTCACGCCGCGCTGCACGTTCACTGATGATACTGTGCTGACCTGCGCAGTTGCTGAAGCATTAATGAAAGTATTTAATTATAAGCCTGAAAAAATTTTAATTGAGCATGAAGAAAATTTTAAGAGCGAGTTAATAAAATCGATGCTTAAATTAGGTAATATGTATCCTGATGCAGGCTACGGCATGAGATTTTATAACTGGCTATTGCAGCAAGAGCCTAAGCCGTATAATAGCTTGGGCAACGGGTCGGCAATGCGCGTTGCGCCGGTCGCGTGGGCATTTGATGAGCTTGAACAGGTTGAAAAGTTTGCGGCCTTAAGCGCAGTTGTAACGCATAACAATCCCGAGGGCATACGCGGCGCTAAGGCAGTTGCAAGTGCAATATTTTTAGCTCGTAATAATAAATCGCAGGCCGAGATTAAAGATTATATAAGCGATAAATATTATTATAATCTGACGCGCAAAATTGAAAATATCAGGTGGGATTATAAATTTGATGAGACCTGCCCGGGCAGCGTGCCTGAAGCTATAATAGCGTATCTTGAAGCTAAAGATTTTGAGAGTGCAGTTAGAAATGCGGTATCGCTCGGCGGCGACGCTGACACTCAGGCTGATATTGCCGGTGCGATAGCTGAAGCATCGTTCGGAATACCGGATGAGATTATATTAGCGTGCTTGTCTAAGCTTGATGATAATTTAAGCGGGATCGTGCAGCGCTGGCGTGAATTTTTAAAAAAATAAAAAGGTTGCGGCTTTAAGCGCAGTCGTAACGCATAATAATCCCGAGGGCATACGCGGCGCTAAGGCCGTTGCCGCTGCAATATTTTTAGCTCGCAATAATAAATCGCAGGTTGAGATTAAAGATTATATAAGCGATAAATATTATTATAATTTGACGCGCAAAATTGAGAATATCAGGTGGGATTATAAATTTGATGAGACTTGCCCGGGCAGCGTGCCTGAAGCAATAATAGCGTATCTTGAAGCTAAAGATTTTGAAAGTGCGGTTAGAAATGCGGTATCGCTCGGCGGCGATGCTGACACTCAGGCTGATATTGCCGGTGCTATAGCTGAAGCATCGTTCGGAATACCTGATGAGATTATCGCAGCGTGTTTAGCTAAGCTTGATGATAATTTAAGCGGGATCGTGCAGCGGTGGCGTAAATTTTTAAAAAAATAAAAAGTTTGCGGCCTTGAGCAAGGCCGTTGCAAGTGCAATATTTTTAGCGCGCAATAATAAATCGCAGGCTGAGATTAAAGATTATATAAGCGATAAATATTATTACAATTTGACGCGCAAAATTGAAAATATCAGGTGGGATTATAAATTTGATGAGACCTGCCCGGGCAGTGTGCCTGAAGCTATAATAGCATATCTTGAAGCTAAAGATTTTGAGAGTGCAGTTAGAAATGCGGT
>JAFUXM010000093.1 GCA_017470785.1 Synergistaceae bacterium | reverse complement strand
GCTTATACAACAAAACTTTTCTGGGATGAATTACCTTCGGCTTTATCATACGACCGCCAGCTCCATACTGTAGCGCGTATATTGATTTATAATCCCGTCAATCTCAGCGTCGCCGGTTAAGCTATTTTCATACATGGCTTTTAATATCTCGCCGTTCAGACTATAGCTGTGGCCGTCAGTCGTCTCACTTTGCAGCAAGCCGCTTAACGCTTTTTCTTCCTGAGCTTCTTTATCGCCCAAATCAGGGAAGTTATACAATGCAAGCTTCATTGCTGCCCGCTTGATTAGTTCAGGCGTTGCATAGCCTGTTTCAGCCTTGTCAACATAGCCCCACAGCCCCTGCACGCTGATATTCAAAATACCTTTACGCCAGCCCTGATTTCTGTAAATCTTAGGATAAAATCTGTCGCTCATGCGGTTATACAGCACATAGTCGCTTATCTCTTCGCCGCTGACTATAACAGAATACGCTTCAATTAAAAAGACGGGAAGGCGTAATATCTTCCCGCCTCTCCCGTCTAACCTCAGTACCTGCTCTCTTGGCTCAAAGAACTGGCCTGTCATGGTATCAATATAATTACACGCTAATTTAATTAAGCTTTCAAGTTTTGCATCGTCCGCCTGCTCTTCAGTCACACCCTCATTGCGTATGTCCTCTATGCTGCAATACATGATTAAATTTTCTTGAACAGACCTGTCTTTAAAAGTTTATCAGCATTATCGCTGTCTATCTCGCGTTCAATGCCTTTTCTGAACAAGCCTAATTTTAAATTTAAATCGTTATACGAACTCGCGCCTATTAAGACTATTTTTACTTTTTGAGGCTCAGCTTTCTTGTTTTGCTTAGCCTGTTTCGGCTCAGCCTCGGGCACGTTTGACTGAGGCTGTACGTTTCCCTGAGTATCAGCCATCTTACTTAGACGCGATAACTAACGCATCGTCCCAAACGATTTTGCCGGGGTCAACCCGCATGTACATCGTATATTCAGTTAAGTCCTTACGCTTACTGAAATCTGAATACACTTTCATGCTGCGCTGAATACCCGTCACTATGTTATTATGATTAGTCAAAATGATTACATCATCCGGCATGTACTCAACAGGGAATAATCTAATTCCCATGAAGTTAATCAAATTGCCGTTAGTCAGCGCGTTATCGCCCAATACCGTATAACGGTTAATCAAACTAAGCATAAATGCCTCGCTGACTTTGCTTGAGCAATAGAACCGCAGCTCGGATTTATTGCGCTTAAACTGATTAGGCATAGCCTCAATCATAGCTGGGAATATCGTATCTTTATACGTATCGTTAGTTATCGTACCCGGCAGTGTGGTTTTATGCGTATCAGCGCTGGTCTTGGCCTGCTTGATAATGCCGTCTGCTATCTTTAAAAAGTCATCGCTTGAACTCGTATCGCCGTTAATTCCTAAGTCCGCAATGTCGTTGCCGAACTGGGCTGCAAGGCTGTTAGCTATATGGTCAAGCACTCTTTCGCGCTCGATATTGTCCTCGGCAAATTCCGTTGTTATATCAGCTGCAAGTCTGACTTTGACAGTCCGCAGCGCTTTGCGCGGAAATGCCGCATCAGCTAAGCTTGTCGGTGCTGCCCCTTCTATCGCCTCACGAATAATCCGGCTGCCTATCGTAAGCGTATCGATGTACTTTTCCGGCGCGGTCATAGTCTCGACGCTAATATCTTTTAAGAACGCCGTATTATCAATCATATATTCTCTAAACCTATTTTCCTGCGCAGGATTTAAATGACCGCCGTTCGGCGCTGTAATATTCCCAGTAGTTATAACTGCTTTCGTTAAATTTACATTTGACATCATATTCTGAAATCACTCCTTCAGTTAAATTATTAATACCCAAAAGCGCCGTCCCAGAGGCTGCTTGAACTCTTATTCACGCTTACATCTTCCGGCTGCCTGTTAGACAGGCCGCGTGCCTTTTCAACGCGCTCTAATCGCTCGGCAATAGGCTTCAGCGCTTCATCCAGCGCGCTCTTCACGACCGCGCTCATGTCCGGCTCGGCCTCTTTCTTGACCTCAGTCTCAGCCTCGCTCTTCTCCAACGCTTCAAGCCGCTCGCTTATCGGCTTCAGTGCCTCGTCAACGCTCTTCTTAACTTCTAAAATTAATTCCTCTTTAGTCACTTCAGTATTGCCTCCTTCATCATTTTCTAAATCTGTATCAGCGATTAAGTCGCCTAAAATCGCGTGTACTTCCTTTATCTTTGCCAGCCTCGAGCCTGAAATTTTACGCCCTGACTTCTGCACGTCTTCGACTTCAGCAGGCTGTTCTTTGGCTGCAAGCTCTTCACTGCCTGTAAAAAATTTCTTCAAGACGCTGAACAGTCCCTGCTCGTTTTTTTCAACAGTCTCAACCTCTACGCTCTCGGGCTTATCAGCTGACTTAAATATTTTAAATCTCTCGCCGTTCGCGGCCTTGCTGACTAAGCTCACCGCGTTGACCTCAACATCCGTAAGCTCGCCCCGTTTATTTGGCTTGCTCATGCTCTAAATCACCTCTATCTTCAACTAAATGCGCCGTCCCCTCAATCGAGAAGCCGGT
>JAFUXM010000092.1 GCA_017470785.1 Synergistaceae bacterium | reverse complement strand
GCATATTTATTCAAAGCAGCCGCGATTTTCGCCCCGCTGCCCTTCACTTTGTCGAATAACCCCAGTATTCTTAACGCAGTATCACTAAGCTTTAAATCTTTAAGTTCCGGCAAATTCTTTAAATTATCGTTCATGATATACTGCATGGACGCATTCACGCTAAATCCGGCCTCTTTTATCGCGTTATAGGCTTTGACTGCCTGCAGAATATCATCTTTGATTGATAAATCAGCGTCGGGCTTAGTCTTGCTGTTTGAGTTTATCGCCTTTTCGAGCTCACCGACTTTATTTGCCGACTCGTCAAGCCCCAGCGCAATATTTCGGGTATATTGCTCGCTGCTCTCGCTCACGGCCTTTAACTCCGGATTATCGCCGTAGACCTCGGCCAGCTGGTCTTTATCTATCTCACGCGGCGTCCGCTGCTCATACGTATCTTCATCTATATCATTTTTATTGCTTCTATCACTGTAATTTTCCGGATGTTCTGCGTAGTCTATGGCCTCTCTGAGCAATTCTTGCTTATCTTTGCCCATGTCAAACATGCTGACCTGATTGGGCGACCCCTCGTCCATCACAAGCTCAGTATATCTGACAAGCATATTAGTCATGCGCCTTGAGGCTCTGGCATTATCGCCGAAGAATTTTAATATCGTTTTTGCCTCAGGGCTTATCTCAGCATCATTGAACATACTTAACTGGGCTAAATAGTCTTTGACTGACTGTTTGTCGCGCTTAAGCTGCGCTAAGACCGACGCTGCTTTAGTCACATCATCCCTGATAGACAGTTCTGACTTAAGTTCGCCGTTATTAATGCCGTTTTCAAGATAAGCAATTTTAGGCGCGGCCTGTAACAACGCCCCTGTCACATTCTTTATATCGTTATCTAAGCTCTCACGCAGCCGGTTTAAAGTATTTGCATCTTTATATGCAAGCGCCATAAGCGCATTCTGTATACGCTGCAGCCCGTCCTGTGACAGTTCGCCGTCCTTGGTCATAAATTCGCCCCTGTCGTTCTTACCTAAAATTGAAAATGCAAAGTCCCTTATAAAGTCCTTATTTCTATATACTTCTTTATCAGGGTCAAATTTCATGAGCATTTTAGGAGTAATGCGGTCAGCGTCGCTCATAGCCTGCTCGGTCTGGCTCATGCGGCTTATACTCGCCTCGTTGGCTTCTTTTACAAAAATATTGCGGTTAATTTTGCCGTCCCGCACTCTGACTAATACCGGCTCTTTTATTCCTTTAAAATCAGCCTCGCTAAGGCCGAAATCTGCTGCATGTTCATGAAGCCAATGCACATAATCATCAGCAAAGCCGATGAAATACGCCTTACGTATAGCCATAACGCGGCCGTTGCCGCTCTCAACTACCATATCAGGGCCGATTATCGGCGCTCCGTCCGATGCCATTTTATTCCGGCCTAAAAGTTCAGGGTCTAAGTCATTTGCAATCCTGTTCACCTGCTCACGGCTTGCCTCGCGTGTTCTGTCCCGCGGCTGCAGCTCCTGCGGGTAATCAGGATTGATTTTTCCGTTAGGCTTATTTGACGTTATGAGCTTGCTCCCGTCGACGATTTTATACGTCACTGTGTCGGTACGCCCCGCCGCAGTCCTGATTATATCGCGGTTCTTAGCTTGCTTAGTCTTATTATCAGTATTTATTACGGCCTTTTTATTCTGCTCGTTTCTTGCCTCGTTTAACGCCGCAGCTTTAACGTTTTCAGAGCTCTCAACTTTTTCAATTTTTTCAGCTTTTTCAGCTTTTTCAGCACTTTTAACGCTATTTGTCTCAGCCTCTATCGGCTGCGCCTTTCCTGCCTCGCTTAACGCTGCAGATGGCTTATGGTCAGGCTCAGGCTCTTTGCCCGTCCTTGCATACTCTAAAGCTGCAGCCTTGACGTCCGGAGCTTCGCTTTCTTTGACGGCTTGAGCGCCCTGTGATGCATTTTTGCTTAAGTCAGCAGCTTCGGGTTGAGCCGCGTTATCGGCCGTAACTCCTTGGGGGCTGGCTTTCTCTTTAATTTCAGGGGCTTGACCAGTCCGCGCATATTCCAATGCTGCCGTCTCGATATTATTATCAGCTTGTTCACTTGCAGCTGCCGCTTTGTCATATTCAGGCTGCACATTTTGCCTTTGCTCCGCCTCTTGTTCAGTCCGCGCATATTCTGCCGCTGCTGTCTCAATATCATTATCGATAGCCTGTTCGCCTGCAGCTGCCGCTTCAGGACTGGCCGGACTGCTAAGGCTCTCACTGAACGCATTTTTAAACTCACTGCGCTTATCGTTAGACCATGATTGATACGGCTTGCCCTGCATGTTGAATGTGCCGTTATCATAGTTATAATATCCTGCTTTGCGGCCGTTTATGTTTATTACAGCGCGGCCTGAATTGCCGTCAGGCTCATATTCTACCCGCGCTCCGTTGAAATCAAAGCTGCCGCTTGTATTCACGCCTGATGCAGTCCCGCTCTGGCCGGGTATAACAGCTTGCAAGTCTGCTAAAATCTTACGCTGCTCTTCAAGTCTTGCCTCTTCGGCGTGCTGCCTTTCAAGCATAGCTGCCTGTTCGCGTTTATTGCGCTCATACTCGCGTTCTTGCTCGTTAATCTCATTTTGCGCGTTGAATTGCTGATTAACCCGCTGCGCCTGCTGCTCGTTGTACAGCTCTTCGGCTACCTGCGGAATGAGTTCCTGAAGTTCGTTGATTTGCTGGCTTTGCTGCCTTTGCTGCGCTTTATTAACCGCATAATTAGCCCCGCCGAACATCATTTGAGATAATAACGTCGATGCAGCCGTAGTCGGCCCGACTTCTTTTAAGTATTCAGGATATTTAGCCGTCTCATCCCATAAATTACCCCAAAAACCGCTGCCGTCATTGACTGTATTTGTAGCCGCGCCCTCGATAACGCCCTGCATCGGCTCTTGCATAACAGCCTCGTTGACTGTTTCAGCGCCGGTCTCCGCAAGCCATCTTAAAAATGGATTATTGATTTTGCTTAATAACGGGTTAAATCTTCCGGCGGTAAAGTCAAGCGCGGTATTCAGCCCCATATTTGTGATAAAGCTCTTATTAGCTGCATCTAAGCCCTCGTTATATTTGCCTTGCTTATATGCGTTAGCTAACACATCAGCGCCTTCATTTGCGGCTTCGAGGCCGCCGCTTGCTGCTGCACCCATAAGACCTGCTGCAACCGGGCCGAACGGCATTCCCGCCGCATACGCGCCAAGTCCTGCAAGATATGAGCCGACTGTAGTACCTACACCGTGTACCGCCTCATCCCATGCGTCAGGATTTGGGACGTTACGCTTATAATCCTGCTGTATCCAGTCCTGCGCCGCGTTGTACTTATCTAATAGCCATTTTGACGCACGCACGCCAGGCGTATTGTCTGTGTATCCGGCTTCAGCCCGCTTTGCGGCAAGCGCATTCTGCACTTCCGGCTCACTCAGCCCTTGCCGCCTCAGTCCCCACGCATATATTCCGTTGTCACCGAGCGGCTCGTCATCTTCATGCGCTCCAGCGTTGCCTAACCAATGCGCCGGTACTCCAAGCGCAGTATTAGCCAGCACTTGCAGCGTTCCGGCTTTTAAACTGTTGAATGTATCACGCGGCTTACGCCATAAATAATCGCCTAAGCTCTCGTCTACCCTGATTTTATCGCCGTTTAATCCCTCTATTACGCTCCCGGGCTTTAAATTCGGCATTAAATTTAACGGATTATCGGAACTACTGCCGCTAAGCTCCAACGCCCTATCTAATATAGACTGCTCAGTTGCTCCGCCTCTGCCTAACTCCGCTAACTTTTTCCGCGCCTCATCTAATATTGACATGACTTCACTCATTCCTTATTTTAAATTGAGATTAACTTGAAACCCATTACTTGTTAGATACTTCACTAAATCGCCTACAGTCTTTATATTGTGATTAAAACCGTGTTTGCCTTCCATAACTTCATTGTATAATTGTTGAACGTCGCTCAAGCCCATAACGCGTTCCTGTTTATTCACGCTGCTTATATTCCCGTTCGGGTTCCCGCCCGTGACATCAACGTTGACTGTATTGCGGTTATTTGTGCTGCTGATGGGCTGCGTTGCGTCCCCGCTGATAATCTCACCCCCGACTGTAGGCGTATCGTCCCCGCTCACGGTTACTTCATTATCTTTAGTTACTGTATATGTTTTACTGCCCGTGCCGGATTTAGCCGCCGGTGCTGCCGGTGTTGGAAAAGGGTTAGTAACACTTGGAAGATTAAAGCCCAACCCGTCATAATTCCAACTGTCTGAATTATTGCCGTTTGGTACGTGTTCCCGCCTCGTATCACCGTTAGCCTTTACTATAGTCGCGTTCGCTGCTCCGCCCTGCGGCTCGACATCGTTTGACGCAGTGGCCGCCGGTGTCTGCGCTTGATTACCCCCCGCATCAGCCGCCGCCTGCTTTGTCGGAATAAACTGCGGCGGCTTGCCGTATTCGTACTGATACGTCTTAATCTGATGATTTATCGTTTGATTAAGCATCGGGTTATTTGGGTCATTGCGCAGAAGCTCATACGTTTTAGCTATCTCGTAATCGTCAATCTGCTGCTGTACTCCCTCTATCTGCTTACCATACTTTGAATACTGAACCTCGGTCTCTTTGTATTGAGATTGAAGCTCTTGGAGAGCATTAATTTGATTGTTTAAATCAGTGATATGTTCCTTTATAAACTGCATGGTCTGTGATACTTCAGGCTGTTTGCCCTCGGCCTTCTGATGGGGCGAAATTCTTAACGGATTGCCGTCCATATCTGTAAGAGGCCCTGCTGTAGTCCCGCGCGGGTCGTAAGTATATACGCTGTTGTTATCTGTCACTATCGTCTGACGCTGCGGGTGCGTGCGGTTATAATCCCGTTCGTCCTGATTAGCGTTAAATTGCTGCTGCCATTGATTATTAGCTGTATCATCTCGTCCGCGCATATAATCTAAATTCGCGCCGAACTGATACGCGCCTTGATTAAGTTTCGCGTCAAACTGCCGCGCCTCTTCAGCCATTGCCCTATTTCTATAATCAAGCTCGGCCTGCTGCTGCGGCGTAAGTACGTTCTGCCCCATGAGGTTATTGAATACGTTATCGCCCACGCGCCCTTGAATATAACCCCTGCCCAGCTGCTCAGGGTTGAAATTGCCGCCCTGATACACTGCATTTGCTAAATTTTCAAGCTCTGCCCGCTCGCGCGCCTTCTGCGCCTCTTGTACATACGGCTCGGCAATTTTAGCCATATCGGCCATATTCACGCTTTTAAATCTGTTCGGCTCATTAGCCAGCGCCTGCATTATCTTAGCAAGGCTCAAGCCGTTATTTACAGCCGGTGTCCCGTAATTGAGGTTATTATATCCGGCCTGCTGATATACATTATTATTGAAGTTATATCCTGCATTTGGATCTGCTAAAGTCGGCGCATTCGCATTTATCACGTCTCCTAAAAGATTATTAGTTGACGCATTAAACGCGTTATCGCTAAGCCCTGACAACCGCCCGGGCGTATCATTGATTTTATACGCCTCGCTTAATAACGCGTTTGTCTTAGCATTTTGATTAGCCTGCTGTGAGCTTGTAATCGCATTGTTAATTAATGTTCCTAACACTCCGGCTGCAAGATTGCCCCACCACGGAGCGTGAGCCTGCGTAACTATCGTTGCCATTTCTAATACCCCCTGATAGCCCGCCAGTCATACATCGGCTGCTGCTGACTGCTTTTATACATCCGCGCCCAGTCATCAGCTGTAGCCTGATACGGCGTTTTAGCTATATTCCCGCTCACAGGATTTTTCCAGCTGTTGATTAACCCGCCGATAGCCCCCGCTAAGTCCCCTGCACTTTGCGCATTGCCGTTCATCATGCCGTTTGCTGCATTTAACCCCGTGCCTAACGCACTGAGCCACGGCTGCCCCGTTAATACACCGCCGATACTTGCTAATGCTCCTAATCCGCCTAAGAGACCGCCCCCGCCGCCCTGCTGATATATCACTGCCATTTATACACACCTCTTTAATCTCAATTAAATTTATTTGCCTTGCTTGACGACCGTATCATAGTCTTCATGGCCGTAATACATGTTCTGCCAGTCCTTCCACATGTTATACCCCGGCATTAACATATTGGTTGCCCCTGAAGTCTGTTGACTTGGAATATTGCCCAGCGCATTTATCACGCTTAACAGTGAGTTTGTCTCGTTAGCCGTTCCCTGCAAGCCTTGCGCATAGCCGTTAAGCACGCTGTTATACGCATTTAAGTAATTCGTGTTCATTGCGTCGGCTGCCCGCTGCGACAAGTCATTTATTCCACGCGACGTTATCGAGCTGTTTAACACGCCCCGCGTGCCTAAGCTGTCAAGCATACTGCCCATACCGGTCTTTAAGCCTTTATTCACGCTCGCGTTAGCATTATCGATTAATGCGCTCGGCACATTCCCCGTCCTGACAACGCCCATCATCTCATCTAATAATGCTTGATTGCGCTTGTTCTGCTCAGGAATTTGCGCTATCATCTGCCCTTGCTGCTCTAACGCGTTATTTGCCCTGTCTTTAGCTTTCTCCCAGTCGTTGATGTCAAACATATCAATCATGGGCGATATTTTCCCGACAAGCTTATTGCGCAAATCTATTAATTCCTGCGGTTCAGGGTCGCGCTTGCGGTATTGACTTGAGCTTGAGCCGCCGCCCCCGAAAAACTGCAAATCAAATCTTGCTTTCATCTACACTTACCTCCATGTACCAGCCCCGTATATGGCCGCCGTACTTGCGTATCCATGCTTTTGGATTTCTGCGAGTAAAAAAGCGGGCTTTATCGTACCCCAAAGCCCGCACTATCTTCTTTATTTCCCCGCTCCAAAACTTGCCGTCGCCGACCATATAATGACATTCGAGGCATTTTTCGCGCTCATCTCTGAAAAATGTCGCTATTCCATGCTGCGGACTAAATAATATAAATTCGGCGGGGTCAGGCTGGAATTTGCCGCCCGTCCGCCGCTCATACTCATCAATCCACTCAGTCGGTGTCCGCGTCTTTGGCTTCGTCTTCATCGCTTGATTTCTCACTTTTATTATTGCTTTCACTCTCACGCCGGGCTTTGTGCTGGTTAAACTGCAGCCGCTCAGTGCCTGACATATCCGCCGTCTTGCTGTGCACTAAGTGAACTAACATCGGCGCTATCGCATCTAACAATATACCGCCGCTGTAGCCCGCCGCGCCTGAAATTGCATATTGCAGGTGCGTATCAAGCGCCAGCCAGTCCGTGAGCAAGTGCGACAGCAAGCCCGTAAATGCCGCTGTAATTACAGCCGCAAAGAACGTCCCTAAGTTCTTACGTCTCCTGCGCCGCAGCCACCTGACAAGGCCGCCCATCCCCGCAATGCCCATTGCTGTCAGAATGTCTGTAAGCTCTATTCCGGCCTCTTCTATGTAAAGCCTGTTATTAGCCGCTCTCATCTCATATCACGCCTCACTTGCGGTAGTCCCAGCGGGCTTTATAGCCTCGCACGTCGACGTGAATACCCCAAGAATATATGCCGATACCGTCAAATCCCGCCTGCTCTGCAAGTTTAGCCATCTGGTCGACTGTCATACCCGGGATTAGTCTAATATCCGCCGCAGTCCCCTTCACGTGCTGAGAGTTCTTAGCGCCGCCGACCTTAGCATTGTGCTTAACACACCGGCACGCTGAATTAATATACGTCGCCCTATTGCCGCAGAGTTCGCGGAATATTTCGAGTTTATCTACAAGCTCAGGCACGGGTGTATCAAACCCGCACCCGCATTTGCACGCAAATTCTTTTTTACTGAAATGTGCTGATAAATCGCCCATGTTACTCACCCTCGCCTTCTCCGGTAATGCGCTTATAGTCATCCTCACTGATAAGTCCGTCCGTTACACGCATCTTTAACTCAGCGTCAACGGCCTCACGTCTCTCAGCTTTGACCTGCTCCCACGTCATAGTCCCTGCGATTAAGCAATTCGCCCAAATTTTTACCATGTCCATTCACCTGCTTTCACTAAGCTAAATCAAGCTCGCACAGAGCCGTCTGAATATCCAACAAATCCCCGTGCATTCCGGCTAAATCGCTGTCATGGTCAAACACAACAACACCGCCGTCGACTTTTCTAACTTCACACTCGGGCAAGTCCTTAAGCTTGCCTTTCAGGCTGTAAACGCCCTTGCCGTTAATCGCGATACCCTGCGCGTGCCTCTCGTCCGCCTCGATATATGCGCCCGTTGACGGCTTAACTTTTATATAACGCGGTGTTTCAATCAACGCAACGCGCTTCCCGCCGCTGATTACTTCATACATCTCTATTCCCCCAGTCTTAATTAATATTCACAGCCGCCGCAATTTGCCTTAAGACATCCGGCGGCAATTCAAAGAACTCATCGTTAAACAGCAGCACCTCAACGTTCGGCTTGAGATACTGCCCCCAGTCACGGCGCAATAGCTCCTGCTCCGCATCCGTGAACCGCTGCGAGCCGTCGCCGCGCTTTGCATATGCGATTTTGTAAGTAAGTTCGCCGCGCTGTAAGCCTAACCCGTCAGCATTATTCGCAAAGTGCTGTTTAGCTGTCAAACTCCGCCAGATACAGACCGGCTTATCATCGTAATAAAGAACGTCGCCCCGTCTATCAAGCCGCTTGCCCCGCCGTATCAAAATCTCGTTACCCTGCATGTCTTTCCCGTCGTAACGCCTGTGAGCGATGTATTCCAATTATAATTACCTCCGTATAACTCAATCAAGACCGCCCCGCTGACGCGGGGCTTGACTATTATTGATATTAGATTAGGGCGTCTGGCTATGCCAGCCGGAAGG
>JAFUXM010000010.1 GCA_017470785.1 Synergistaceae bacterium | reverse complement strand
CTTGCAATTAAATGACGTGCTCGCAATTTAATTTTAATTTATCTCATGCGCTGACAGTCAATTAAATAATACGATTGCAAATTAATTTTAATTTTCAATCATGCTCTACACTAAAAATTTATCTTGCAGCTAAATAACTTGTTCGCAATTTAATTTTAATCTGGCTCATGCGCTAACATTAAATTTTTATCTTGCAGCTAAATAACTTGTTTGCAATTCAATTTTAATTTAGCTCACGCGCTGACAATAAAAATTTATCTTGCAGCTAAATAACTTACTGGCAATTTAAATTAAATCTTGCTCATGCGCTGATACTTAAATTTTTCTCTTGCAGCTAAATAATATGAACGCAAATTAATTTTAATTTCGCTCACTCGCTGATATTAAAATTTTCTCTTGCAGTTAAATAACTTATTTGCAATTTAATTTTGATCTCGTTCACGCGCTGACGCTAAAATTTTTCTCTTGCAGCTAAATAATATGAACGCAAATTAATTTTAATTTAACTCATGCGCTGACAGTAAAAATTTCTCTTGCAGTTAAATAACTTACTGGCACTTTAAATTAAATCTTGCTCATGCGCTGATACTAAAAATTTTATCTTGCAGTTAAATAACTTGCACGCTATTTAGCTCTCTAAATCTTCAAGCGCAATATTAAATACTTGCTGCGCATCGTCAACATAATAAAATTTCATGCCATCGATATAGCTGCTTGATAACTCTTCATTTGCGATCTCTTCGACATCAGGTTTATTTTTGCTCGGCAAGATTATATTTTTCACGCCGTGGCGTCTGGCGGCTAAAATTTTTTCGCGCACGCCGCCAATCGGCAGGACTTTGCCCCTAAGAGAAATTTCGCCGGTCATGGCGATATTATTTTTGACTTTGCGGCCGCTCACAGCCGATAAAATTGCCGTTGCCATAGTTATGCCGGCTGACGGCCCATCCTTCGGCACTGCGCCCTCCGGCACGTGAACATGAATGTCATGCTCTTTAAATTTAAATTTATTTATCCCTAAGACCTCGCTCTGGGAACGCAAATAGCTCACGGCTGCCTTGGCCGACTCCTGCATCACGTCGCCTAAATTGCCGGTTAAAATTAATTCGCCCTTGCCTTTCATAATTACTGCTTCTATAATTAACACATCGCCGCCGGAGTTAGTCCATGCTAAGCCTGTCACACTGCCGAGCTCCGGCTCTTTTGCAAGTTTTAAATCATATAATTTATCCGGCCCTAAGTATTCAGTCAGGTCTGCTGCTTTCACGCTTATAGTTTTAGCCGTATCGCCGCTGTCCTCAAGCTCGACAAGCTTGCGCGTTACTTTACGTAAAATTGCCGCTAATGCTCTATCCAAATTTCTTACGCCGGCCTCGCGCGTATAAGAGCTTATGATTTTTTTAATTACTTGCCCTGAAATTTTAACGTCTTTAGCTTTCAAGCCATGCTCTTTAAGCCCTCGGGGCAATAAATAATGCGCCGCAATTTTAACTTTCTCTTCTGTTACGTAGCCAGGCAGCGAGATAATCTCCATGCGGTCGAGCAGCGCGGGCGGTATCGTGTGCGTGACGTTCGCAGTCGTGATAAATAACGCCTCGCTTAAGTCAAACGGCACTTCCAAATAATGATCAGTGAACGTCATGTTCTGCCTCGGGTCTAAGACCTCAAGCAATGCTGAAGCCGGATCGCCCCGAAAATCACTGCCTAATTTATCTATCTCGTCAAGCAATATAACAGGGTTGCAGCTCTTGGCCTGCGCTACTTTCTGAATAATGCGGCCGGGCAGTGAACCGATATAAGTTCTTCTATGGCCGCGTATCTCTGCCTCATCACGGACCCCGCCTAACGCAACGTTCACAAAATTGCGGCTTAAAGCATTTGCAACCGACCGGCCAAGCGACGTCTTGCCGACGCCGGGCGGCCCTACAAGGCAGATTATCTGGCCGCTCATGTCACCGCCGGCCTTGCGCCTAACTGCTAAAAATTCTAAAATTCTATCTTTAACTTTGCGCAGGCCGTAATGCTCTTTATCCAGTATTTCAGCTGCTTTCGCAATATTTAAATTATCTTCTGTCCTGATTTCCCACGGCAAGTCTAACAGCCAGTCAAGATAGCTGCGTATCACAGCCGATTCAGCCGACATCGCGAACATCTTAGACAAGTGCGCAAGCTCTTTATTAGCCTTCTCGCGTGCCTCGTCGCTCATCTTAGAATTAGCTATCTTACGCGCATAAGCTTCCTGCTCGTCGTCATCATCTTCATTATTAATAATAATACTCTCATTATCATTAATCTCAGAACTGCCGGACTTGCCTCTAATCTCGTTTAACTCATGCTTAACAGCTTTCAGCCGCTCACGCAGATAATATTCCCGTCGATTTTTATCAACCTGCGACTGCACTTCGTCCTCAATTTTATTTTCAGCCTTTAATAAATCAATCTCGTCAAATAATAACTTCAACAGCAACTCAAGCGCATCGTCAAGATATTTCTGCTCTAAAATTTTTTGCAAAATCTCAGGCACTGTGACTAAGTGCGAGCAGATTAAATTTAATAATATTTCCGGATCGCGCACTGAGTTTATCGAGTTCATAAGCTCTTCAGGGATTTTCGGCTGCAGCTCGTTGTATTTATTAAACGCTCTCATCACAGAGCGGCGCCAAGGCTCGACGTTCACCGGATTAGTCTCTTCCCAGTCAAAATCATCAACCTCGGCCTGTATATAATCAATCTTGTCATCGCCGACCAGATAATACATTCCGCTCATCCGGCGCTCACCCTCGACTAAAATCCGAGCTGCACCGTCCGGCATACGCACGCTCTGCTGTATCTCGCACAGCACGCCGACTTCATGCAAATCACACTCAGGGTCGGGCAGCTCATCATCAGTCTTTTGCAATACTAAAAATATTCTCTTATCGCCGTTCACCGCCGCGTCAATCGCATTGACCGAACGTTCCCGCTCAGTGAAAATGGGCAAAATCATCCCGGGAAATATAACCATGTCCTTCAGCGGCAACAACGGATATACGCTGCTCATTAGGCCACCTGTCTTAAATTTAACAGCTGCTCGAGCGTGACTTTATGCTCGACAAATTCCGGCGTGATAATTAACTCGCCGCCCCGCTGCGTCTCGTCAACCGACGGCAATTCATACAGCACATCAAGCATTAAATTCTCCATGATGGCGCGTAAGCCTCTTGCGCCGGTCTTCTTGCTAACCGCCATCTCGGCTATTTTATCAAGTGCCTCATGCGTAAACTCAAGCTTCACGCCCTCAAGCGACAATATCTTTTGATACTGCTTCACTATCGCATCTTTCGGCTCAGTTAAAATTTTCAAAAATGCCTCTTTGTCCAAATCTTCAAGCGCAGTTATAACCGGAATGCGGCCTACGAGTTCAGGGATAAATCCGAACGTAACTAAGTCCTCGGGCTGCACCTTACGCACTATCTCGTAACGTTTCTCGACGTCGCGGCCTACTAACTCACCGTCAAAGCCCAGCGACCGCTTAAGCTCACGCCGTGCAACTATCGGCTCGATGCCGTCAAACGCGCCGCCGCAGATAAATAATATATTCTGCGTGTTCATCTGGATAAATTCCTGCTGCGGATGCTTGCGGCCGCCTTTGGGCGGGATGTTAGAAATCGTGCCTTCTAAAATTTTTAATAACGCCTGCTGCACGCCTTCACCCGATACATCGCGCGTTATCGACACTGACTCAGATTTACGCGCAATTTTGTCTATCTCGTCAAGATAAATTATGCCGCGCTCTGCTGCCTGCAAGTCATAATCAGCCGCCTGCAAAAGCCTGACTAAAATATTCTCGACGTCCTCGCCTACATAGCCTGCTTCAGTCAAAGTCGTAGCATCTGCGATTGCGAACGGCACGTTCAATTTTTTAGCTAACGTCTGCGCAATTAAAGTCTTGCCTGAGCCGGTTGGCCCGAGCAATAACACATTGCTCTTCTGCAGCTCTATATCGCTGTTTTTAATATCTAAATTATTTTTAACCCGCTGATAGTGATTATATACAGCCACTGATACAACGCGCTTGGCCTGCTCCTGACCTACTACATACTGATCAAGAAATCCAGTTAATTCCTTGGGCTTAATCGCCTTAATATTCTTGCCCTGATTAAAGCGCGGCGATATGACTTGACTTACCTCGTCAGTTGCGCTCTCCGGCTCAAAATGATTCTCAAAATCATTGCCGCTCTGCTCCTGCGCACTTTGTTCAAGCCGCTCATTGCGCATAGCTCTTAACTGCATTCTCAGATTATCGTACATCGGCGAGTTAAATTCGATTTTAATATCATGCTCGTGATAGCCCATCTGCATGTTGCTGTCAAGCACTACGTCGCACACATTTACGCAGTCATTGCAGATATAAACTCCGCCGCCGTCGATAATATTAAGCACTTCGCTTTGAGGCCGGCCGCAGAAAGAACAGCAAACTTCTTTACTTTTCTTTGCCATAAGCCAACCACCCTAACGCGACTCGATTATTCTATCTATCAGGCCGTAGTCCAAGGCCTCCTGAGCCGTCATATAATTATCGCGGTCAGTGTCCTGAGCAATTTTAGCTAAATCCTGCCCAGTGTGACTGGCTAAAATTTTATTCATGCGCTCTTTAGTCTTGATAATATTCTTGGCCTGAATTTCAATGTCGCTGGCTTGGCCTCTTGCGCCACCGAGCGGCTGGTGTATCATGATCTCGGCATTGGGCAGTGCAAGGCGCTTGCCCTTCGCGCCGCCTGCTAACAACACAGCGCCCATGCTCGCCGCAAGACCAACGCATATAGTCGATACAGGGCTTTTTATATACTGCATCGTATCATATATAGCAAGCCCGGCAGTCACACTGCCGCCGGGGCTGTTTATATATAAATGTATATCTTTGTCAGGGTCTTCGCTCTCTAAAAATAACAGCTGCGCAACGATAGAATTTGCCACGTCATCGACTACTTCAGAGCCTAAAAATATTATGCGGTCCTTAAGCAAACGGCTGTAAATATCATAGCTGCGCTCGCCGCGCCCTGTCTGCTCAATTACATACGGAATATAATAAGCCATTATAATTAATTACGCCTCGTTATTATTATTTGCTTCAGGCTGCTCTTGCTCCGGCTCAGGCTGCACAGGCGTAAGCTCGTCAACTTCCTTAACTTTCACTATGTTCATGACCGACTTTAAAACTTTATTGCTCAGCACAGAACTTATAAGCCCATTAAGCTCATTTTGATTTTGATAATAATAGCTTATCAGCATTTTTTTATCTAAGCCGTATAAAGCAGCGCGGTTCTCGAGCTCTGCGTCAATATCTTCCTGCTCAACGTTAATATCATATTTCTTAGCTATGGCATTAACTACCAAGCTATAGCGCACGACGCCCTGCGCTCTGCTTCTCAATACGACATTATAGCCGCGTTCCCAGTCAGGCGTGCCGTCGCCTAAATAATCTTTAAGCTCCAAATTATATCTGCCCTTAGCCTCACGCTCGTCGGCGGCGCGAATGGCCTGCATCTCACGCATAACTAATTTATCCGGCAATTCAAGCTTAGACTCTTTTATAACTCTGTCCATCGCTCTATTTTCAGCGTCCTCGGCGCACTCATGCTCCATCTGGCTCTTTAAGCCCTCGCTTAACTTAGCTCTAAACGCCTCTTCAGTATTAATATCAGTATCAGCGCCGAAATATTTTTTAAATAACTCTTCATTAATTTCCGGCATGACGCACTCGAAAACCTGCTTAATACCCATAATATAATGCACGCGCTTGCCGGCTATTCTCTTCTCAACATGATTAGGCTCGATGTCAAAGTCAGTCTCGACAGTCTCGCCGGCTGCATGGTCTGTTAAAGCCTCGGCTACTTCTTTGCGCACTGACTTATCGGCTAAGTCAATTTGATTATCGTTCGGACCGATCTCGGTATCCTCGCCCTGAACCTGAATAGTGAACTCAACGTTCACAATATCATCAGCCTGAACGGCACGCTCAACCGGATTTTTCTCAGCGAACCTGCGCCTTATGTTCCATATTAAATCTTCAAGCGCTTCATCCGGCACGTTGGACTTTAATCTTTCAACTTCAAAGCTCTCTATCTCCGGCAGCTCAACCTCGGGCATAACCTCAAAGCTTATCTCGCACGTCACCGTCTCGCCCTCGTGTATCGCCTCGACCTTAACTTCCGGCGTGTCTATCGTTTCAAGTTCATAATCTTCTGTGATCTGCTTGATATTATCCGGCAAAATTTTATCCAGCGCCTCGTTGTAAAGTGCATCGCGGCCAAAACGCATCTCAAGAACTTTACGCGGCGCGTGTCCCTTTCTAAATCCCGGGATTTTTACTTCCTGAGACAGCTGCTTGATCGCCTTGTTCAGTCCGTCCGCAAACTCCTCCGGCGTCAGCTCAAGCTTAATCTTTACTACATTTTTTTCCTGCCCCAGCAACTCCGTCTTCATACTTAAAAAAGCCCCTTTCAACTATTGAAATATTTAAATAAAAATAAACGCGCGTTTTGTCAATCGCGTTTATAATATTTTTTAAACAACTTTATAATTATAAGCGATAAATTAAAAAAAATTTAATTTTTTAATTTGCGCGGGACTTGATGCAGCAAAAATTTTTAATTATAAATAAAACTTTGGGGGATTAGTAATTAAATGCTTGAATTAAAAAATATTTCGTTCAGAGTTCAAGAGCGTGAGATAATTCATGACCTGAGCTTGAAAGTCGAAGCGAAAAAATTTTTAGTGATAACCGGGCCTAACGGCAGCGGCAAGTCAACACTTGCGAAAATTATTGCCGGAGTGGAGAAGCCGTCGAGCGGCAAAATTTTATTTAATAATCAAGATATAACTAACATCAACATAACAGAACGGGCGAAGCTTGGCATCGGCTTCGCATTTCAGCAGCCGGTGAAATTTAAGGGCATTAAAGTAATAGATTTGCTGCGCATAGCAGCTCACGAAAAGCTTTCGATTAACGACGCCTGCGATTATTTGTCTGAAGTAGGGCTGTGCGCAAAAGATTATGTCAATCGTGAAGTGAACGCGTCGCTCTCCGGCGGTGAGCTTAAGCGAATTGAAATCGCGACTGTGCTGGCAAAGCAAAGCAAATTGACTTTGTTCGATGAGCCCGAGGCCGGCATAGACTTATGGAGCTTCCAGAATTTAATTAAAATATTTGAGAACATGCGGCGCGGCATTCAGGACAGCTCAATAATTATAATCTCGCATCAGGAGCGGATTTTAAATATAGCTGACGATATAGCCGTGATGGCCGGCGGAGTTATAACTAAGCACGGCCCGCGTGATGAAATTCTGCCGGAGCTTATCGGCACAAGCGCAGCCGTCGGCCAGTGCTATAGATTTAAAGATTAAATTAAAATTTTAAATTTCAGGTGAGAATAAAATCATGAGCGATAATAAAAAAGTTGTAAATCTTGACGCAATTCAAAAGCGTTTGATAACGGAAGTTGCGGATCTGCACGAGGTGCCGATGGGCGCGTATAACTTTAGGGCGAATAGTCAGCTTGCGGGACGCAACGTCACTGCAAATATAGACATTAAATCTAAAGACGACGGCACAGGCATAGATATATTTATTAAGCCTAATACTAAGAACGAGAGCGTGCATATTCCGGTTGTGCTGAGCCAGAGCGGCATTAAAGAGACTGTGTATAACGACTTTTATATAGCCGAGAACTGCGACGTTGTTATAGTCGCGGGATGCGGCATTGATAACTGCGGCAGTCAAGACTCAGAGCACGACGGCATACATAGATTTCACGTTAAGCAAAACTCTAAAGTAAAGTATGTCGAGAAGCATTACGGCTCGGGCGACGGCTCGGGCAAACGGATTTTAAATCCTCAGACGGAAGTCTATATGGATGAGAATAGCTATTTAGAAATGGAAATGGTGCAGATAAAGGGCGTTGACTCTACCGAGCGCATGACAACAGCAGAGTTAAAGGCCGGCGCAAAGTTGATAGTGCGTGAGAGATTAATGACGCACGGCGATCAAAGAGCTTTCAGCGGCTATAAAGTGAGCTTGAACGGTGAGAATTCAAGTGCTGATGTAGTCTCGCGGTCGGTAGCTAAAGAAAATTCGTTTCAAAAGTTCGACGCCTGCATAATCGGCAATGCGCCCTGCCACGGTCACACCGAGTGCGACTCTATAATAATGGATAACGGAAAAATTTTAGCCGTACCGTCGCTCGAGGCAAATAATATTGACGCTATGTTAGTTCACGAGGCAGCCATAGGCAAGATTGCCGGCGATCAGATTATAAAATTAATGACTTTAGGCTTGACTGAGCAAGAGGCTGAAGAGCAAATTATTAACGGATTTTTAGCTTAATAATTTTTTAATTTAAAAATTAAAATCCCGTCTTAAAAATTTAAGGCGGGATTTTTTATAAATTATAAAATTATAAATTAATTTACGCAGCCGGTACGAGCGATTGGACTTGCAGCTCCCTTATTGATGCCATTATCGAGGCGACGCCGTTCTTGACCGGCGCGTCTTTATCGTCGCTATTGTTGGCAGTGTTATTTAATATCGGAGTGCCGTGTGCTATCTCAGTGCTGCGGCCGTCTTTATTATTGCTATTATTTGCGTTCTCACGCGAGATTTGCTGTCTGGCCTCTGCTGCCATTGCGGCGGCACGGGCTGCGACTTTGCGGTCTTGGCCTGACGGATCAGCCGGTGCTGACGCTGCGCGCTGAACCTGCTGCATATTTCTTAACGTCTCTTCGGGCGTTGAGCCGGTGCGCATTTGAATCGGCACTTCGCCGCCGGTTATATAACTCTTGCCGTCCGGGCCTTTAGTATAAGTGTAGCTTACGCCGCCGCCGAACGCTCCGGCTGCCGCTTGATGCGCCGCTTCATGCGCTATGACTTCCCGCTCAGTGTCTTTAAGCTCCTGTATTACTTTCTCTTCGCTCTCGCTTAAGTCTTTATTGCCGGCAAGATTTGAGCCTGAGCTTGAGTTATTATTAGACTTGTCAGAGCTTGAGCGTTCGTCTTCAGAGCCGTGGACTTTGCTTAAGTCATCGTCTTGCTTGACTTGAATCTCTTTAGTCGAGAGGCCGCCGGCGCGTTCTAAGTCCTCTTCACTGCCCTTCATAGTGACCGATGCGCCGGTGATATAACGCTTGCCGTCAGCTCCTAAAGTATAGTGATAGACCGTGTGAACTTCTGCGCCCGAGCCTAAACGCGATTTTAAATTTTGCTCCTGCGCTAATATATCCTGCTCCTGACGTTTTAAACTCGCTGCGTCGCTGTTATTATTAACAGCCTGAGTCTGAGCCTGATTATTTTTATTAACTTGATATAAAGACGTCCGCTGAGCTTTATCATTACCGCTTATAGAGTTTACCGCGCCTATCCTGCTCACCGGCTCTAAATATCCAGCTCCGAACATTGAAGCAACCTGCATAACTCTTCACCTCCATGTGATGTAAACTAAAATTTATATTAATTATAGCATTTCATAAAATTTTTGAAATTTATTTTATTTTATTAATGAGAAATTTATAATATAATGATAAAGAAATTCCAAAATTCGAGGAGGGCTTTTTATCATGTACAGTTTTACGCTTAACGAGACTTCTTATCACGGCTCCGGAGCTATCAGCGCGATCCCGGGCGAAATTAAGAACCGCGGCCTTAAGAAAGTATTTGTCGCATCTGACCCCGGGCTTGTGAAGTTCGGCGTGACTGCGAAAGTAACTGACTTATTGGACAAAGAGGGCATTGCCTATACGCTGTTCAGCGAGATACAGCCGAACCCGACGATCGAGAACGTGAAGGCCGGCGTCGAAGCATTTAAAAAGGCTCAGGCCGACTGCATAGTTGCGATAGGCGGCGGCAGCTCAATGGACACCGCAAAGGCCGTTGGAATTATAATCGCCAATCCAGAATTTGCAGATGTGCGCAGCTTAGAGGGCGTTGCACCGACTAAGAAGCCGTCTGTGCCGATAATCGCAGTGCCTACGACAGCCGGTACAGCAGCTGAAGTGACGATTAACTATGTTATCACTGACGTCGAGAAGAAGCGCAAGTTCGTCTGCGTTGACCGTCATGATATACCGGTCGTGGCAGTGATAGACCCTGACATGATGGAATCAATGCCCAAGGGATTAATCGCATCAACCGGAATGGACGCGTTGACGCACGCAATCGAGGGCTATATCACTAAAGGCGCGTGGGCTCTTAGTGACATGTTCCATATTACGGCCATAAAAATTATTTCGGACTCGCTGCGCGATTCGTTCGCAGGCAAGGCCGAGGGCCGTACGGGCATGGCACTTGGCCAGTATGTCGCAGGTATGGGCTTCTCAAACGTCGGCCTTGGCATAGATCACGCTATGGCTCATACGCTGTCCGCATATTACAATACGCCGCACGGTGTCGCCTGCGCAATTTTATTGCCGACTGCAATGCAGTTCAACAGGGATTACTCGGGTGAAAAGTATCGTGAGATAGCAAGAGTAATGGGCGTAGCTAATGTCGATGCTATGTCTCAGGAAGAGTACCGCGATGCGGCTATTAATGCTGTTAAGAAATTAAGCGCGGATGTCGGTATCGCTCCGGACTTGAAAGATATAGTTAAAAAAGAAGACATTCCGGCGCTTGCAGCTTCGGCGCATGAAGACGCTTGCCTGCCGGGCAACCCGCGCGACGCTTCAGTCGAGGATATTATTAAACTTTACGAGAGCTTGATTTAATTATTAAAATTTAAACTCACAGGCTGCCCTTTTAACAGGGCAGCTTTTTTATGTATAATATTAATAAATAATAAATAAATTTTACGGGGTGATTTTAAATTGAGTATGGAGATGTACGTTCTGCCTGCAATAAATATGGTAGGAGCAGGCTGCGTAAATAGAATTGGGCGTGAGGCCAGAAGGCTCGGCGGTACGAAAGCATTAGTCGTTGCGTCAGTCGGCGAAGTCGGTGAAGCGCAGGCAAAGCAAATAGGCGATATATTGCAGAATGCAGGCGTAGACGCGGTATTATTCCCAAAGGCGATGCCCAATCCGACAGAGGAAGTTATAACAGAAGGTGCAGAATGCTATAAAGCTAATAATTGCGACATGCTGGCAGCGGTCGGCGGCGGAAGCGCTATCGATGCGGCGAAGGGAATTGGAATTATAGCTGCCAACGGCGGCGAGATTGCCGACTATGAAGGCTCAGGCAAAGTTAAGCACGTGCTGCCGCCGTTTATCGCCGTCGCAACTACAGCCGGCACAGGCAGCGAGGTTACG
Organism: Synergistaceae bacterium; assembly: GCA_017470785.1. Lineage (GTDB taxonomy): Bacteria > Synergistota > Synergistia > Synergistales > Aminobacteriaceae > JAFUXM01. The sequence continues at coordinate 2,801 of JAFUXM010000010.1, read as the reverse complement.
CAGTTCGCAGTTATCTCTGATAAATCGCATAAAAAACTCACGATAGTTGACCGGCACATGGTGCCTACTATCTCGGTGAATGACCCTGAGATGATGTTATCTATGCCGCCGTCTTTAACTGCGGCGACCGGAATGGACGCATTGACGCACGCAATAGAGGCGTATGTATCTAACAAAGGCACGCCGATTAACGCGTGCAAGGCTTGGCAAGCAATAAAATTAGTTGCTGACAATTTGCCCATAGCAGTTAAGAACGGTCATGATATAACAGCCCGTGAGAACATGTGCTGCGCAAGCTTCTTAGCCGGAATTGCCTTTAATAACGCCGGCTTAGGCTTAGTACATGCTATGTCGCACCCGTTGGGCGGCCATTATAATTTGCCGCATGGCCTTTGCAACGCGTTATTATTATATGCAGTGTGCAAATTTAATTTAACGCAGGAGACGGCGCATTTATTTGCCGAAATATCTATGGCATTAGGCACAGGCCGGGGCTGGGGTTCTGACCGTGACAACGCCGAGGCCGCGTTAAAGGCAATTAAAGATTTGCAGCATGAAGTAGGCTTTAATAAGGGTCTGAAAGATTACGGCGTGAAGCGCGAAAATTTTTCGATGCTGGCAGAGCTTGCGTTATTAGAATCAGTCGGCAAAAATAATCCCAGAAGATTTAGCAAAGAGGACGTTATCACGCTCTATGAAGAGTGCTATTGGTAAAATAAAAATTATAGTTTAATCAATAAAATTTTATAATTTGATTTAGATTTATTAGTCCGGCCTAACACGCCGGACTTTTATTTATTAAATTTATGCTATAATGTTTTTAATTTCAAACAATTTTAAAATTTAATTTAAATTTTAATTTTGAAACAGGAGGAATTTTGAGATGGCGAAGTTAGCGATAGTTTACTGGTCAGGGTCGGGCAACACTGAGAAGATGGCGGAGGCGATTGCTGCCGGAGCAAAGGCTAAAGGCGCTGAGGTTGACTGCAAGAACGTGAGCAATGCGTCGGCCTCTGACCTTGCAAATTATGATGTAATTGCATTCGGCTCGCCTGCTATGGGGTCTGAAGTGATCGAAGAAGGCGAAATGGAGCCGTTCTTCACGAGTGCGCAGGCTTTTGTTAAGGGTAAGAAAGTCGCGGTGTTTGGCTCGTATGACTGGGGCGAGGGCGAATGGCTCGAGACTTGGGGTTCGCGCGTTAAAGACGGCGGCGCTGAGTTAGTCGATAACGGCCTGAAAGTTCACCTTGAGCCTGATGCGGCTGCCATAGCCGAGTGCGAAGCTTGGGGAGCTAAGTTAGCCGCGTTATAATAAGCTTTAAAAAATTTTAAAAATTTAATAATTTAAAAATTAAACTCGCTCTTGAAATTTTTAATTTAAATTTCGAGAGCGATATTTTTGTTTAAAAATTTTTTAAAAATTAAAAAAAATTTGGTATAATAAATTTAACCTGCGGTATGCGTGATCGAGATTTCGTTTTGAGCCAACACTCGCTTCCGTTGTTGGATAATGTTTCTGCCGGGGCTGGAGTTTTGAGACGACCGAACTAAGGCTGGACGATCCTAAAATTTAAGGAACGGGTCAAAACTTTCCAGACACGGTATTCGCGGGATTTTTTATATTAAATTAAAAATTTTTTAAAAAGGGAGCATGTAAGTTTAATAATGCTTTTCCCCGAGTTTGAAAGGCCGGACTGGCCTCTTTTATCGCAGGTATCGCGTCCGTCGCGTTACAGCGGCAGTGAGTGGCGCAGTTATAAAGTCCCTGACTGGGACGATTATAAATCTAAGTCTAACAAGATTTGTTTTGCATTTCCAGATGTTTATGAAATTGGCATGAGCTACTACGGCTTTCAAATTTTGACGGCTCTTGCGCGTAAAAATAATTGGCTCGCTGACAGAGCTTATGCGCCGTGGATCGACATGGAAAATTTATTGATTAATAAAGACATGCCGTTAAGATCTATAGAGCAGCGCAGAGCTTTAAACGAGTTTGATGTAATAGGCTTCACGCTCCAGCATGAGACAAGCTACACTAATATTTTAAGTATTTTAAATTTAGCAAAAATAAATTTGCGCGCGGAAGATCGCGATGAAAATTCGCCGATAATTGCCGCCGGAGGGCCGGGCGCGTTAGTACCTGAGCCTTTAGCGGCGTTTATAGATTTATTTTGCGTGGGCGAGGGCGAAGCTATTTTGCCTGAGTTGTTTAAAATTTTAGAAAATAAAAAAGATTTTACGCGTCATGAATTATTGAAAGAATGCGCGAAAGTCCCGGGCGTGTATGTGCCGTTAATTCACAAAAATAATGATATAGTCACGCGGCAGATTGTGAAAGATTTTAATGAAACTTATGCGCCGGAAAGTTTGATAGTGCCGTCGGTGAGTATAGTACACGACAGGGCGGCTCTTGAATTATTTCGAGGCTGCTCGAGAGGCTGTAGATTTTGTCAGGCCGGAATGGTGACGCGGCCGGTTCGCGAGAGAAGTTTAGACAACGCGAAAAATATAATTTTAAATATTTTGGACAGCACCGGCTGGGATGAAGTAGGATTATTATCGCTCGCGTCGTGTGATTATTCGCATATTGAGAGCTTGATTGACGAGTTAATAGATTATTTAAATAATAAAAAGGCAAGGCTGAGCCTGCCGAGTTTGCGAATGGACGGATTTTCTGTCGGGCTTGCGGATAGATTATTGAAAGTCAAGCGCGGCGGGGTTACTTTTGCGCCGGAAGCCGGTACGCAGAGATTAAGAGACGTAATTAATAAGGGCGTTGATCAGGCAGCTATTGACTCGTG
>JAFUXM010000091.1 GCA_017470785.1 Synergistaceae bacterium | reverse complement strand
TTTATCCAGTGCAGCGAGGCCGAGGCCGAGGGCGTGGCCGTGACCGGCAAGGGCGTTTACAGCCTGAACGGCAAGTTAAAAGATTTGCCGAGATGTGAAGTCCGTAAAGTTGACGGCGGTGAAGTCGTGTTTGAGCATGACGCGGACTTGGCCGTAGTGCACGGCAGCTTGCTCGACATTGAGACAGCGCTGTGCGAACTGGATTTAGCTTAGGGGGTGAATAGCATGGTAAAGATTTGGGCGAATTGTCTAATAGCCGGTACGATGACATGGGAGCAGGTTAAAGCCGAGAGACGCGAGGCCGTTGATGCTGAGTTAAAGATGCGTGTAACGGACGGCCTTATCAGTGAGGATGACTACAAGCGCATTACAGGACATAAGTAACTGCTTACAAAATGTAATCGCTTGCTGAAACCGCAAACCGTGACAACTTGTCACGGTTTGTGCAAGTTACGGGTAAGTTAAATTTTAGCGTGCGGATAGGCAGTAAGCAAGCCCGCCGCGTTAGACTTAACGAGCTGAGCAAGTTAAACCCGTCGAATTCGACGGGTTTAAATATTTTATAACGAGGTGGTAAATATGCTTTTTAGTTTAGACCAGATAAAGGCGTGGATAATTGAACAGATTATGTGGGCTGAGATTAATATGCGCGGCAAGTCGGGCAAAGAAAAACGCGACGCGGTTGTCGCAAGGCTTGATGAGATAATTAAACTGCCGTTTTATCTCGAGTGGCTTGACGATAAGCTAATCGGCATAGCCGTTGATTTATGCTGCGACAAGCTCAATCAAATTTACACGCATAAATTCGCGGACGCTAAGCCTGATATTGCAAAACTGGCGCATGAGATAGCCTTACCTGAAGAGATAAGCCATGAGCAGCGATAATTTTGAGAAGTCGATCGCCTTTTCTTTAAAGTGGGAAGGCGGACGCAACTTTGATGTTGTGAACGGTCAGCCGGTTGTGAAGGGCGCGGCCAAGGCTGACTTAGGCGGCGCGACGGCGTACGGCATCATACTCTCGACTTTGAAAGCGGCACACGCTGCCGGTGTCGTTGATCATGAGGACATCACGCGCCTCACACAGGATGAGGCCAAGTTGATTTACAAGCGCAACTTTTGGGACAAGTACGGCTGGGGTGAGTTTGCTTGGCCTGCTTGCCTGTGCTGTCTTGACTGCTCAATCAATCACGGGGGCTTCGCGTTCATACTTCAGCGCGCTGCGGCTGACTGCGGCCAAAGCGTGACGATAGACGGCAAGTTCGGCCCGAAGACATTCGCGGCGTTAAAAGCCTGCGAGCCGGTATCGTTGTCACGCGCTATAGTCAATCAGCGTAAAGCGTACTATGATAAGATTGTTGCAAAGAACCCGAGCCAGAAGGTCTTCATGACAGGGTGGCTTAGACGAGCTAATGACATGGCCGAGGCTGCTGGTCTGAACGCAAGCAAGAGCGAGAGGCTATCGGAGCATTTTAGCCGGAAAGAGTTCCGGTGTCATTGCGGCTGCGGCTTTGACGATGTATCGCCGCTCCTGATTGAGAAACTTGAAAAGTTCCGTGAGGCGTGCGGCAATAAGCCGATGAAGATTGGATCGGGCTGTCGGTGTGCTAAGCGCAATGCGGCAGTCGACGGAACAAGCGATAGCCAGCATGTCAAGGGAACGGCGGCGGACGTGTATTTAGTCCCAGGTCTAAACACTGACCAGATGGCAAAGATAGCTGAACAGGTCGGTTTTGACGGGATAGGTAAATACAAATGGGGCGTTCATGTTGACGTGCGAGGCTATAAAGCCCGCTGGGATTATCGAGGAAAATAGGAGGCAATAACATGCCAGACATCTTCATATTTATATGCGGCGCAATTCTAAGCATGGTCTTTTTTATGCTGGGAACTTTCTTTGGCGCAGCTTACGTCAGAATGGCCGACGCTAAATTCACAACGCCGGACGGGCTTATTACGTTTGATTTAAACAAGCTGCTTGAATTTGAAGAGCAGCGGTTAGACAAACAGGCTGAAGAGCAGGTTAATAATGATATAAAAGAAGGCGGTGATTGAGATGGACACAGCGGATTATGCGAACTGGATCGCAGGATTTTTAGGCGGCGCGTTCGGCTGGTATTTCGGCAAGCTTGACAGCTTTTTATATGCGCTCTTGGCCTTTTCAACAGCTGACTACATCACCGGCGTTATGGCTGCGTACTCGCAGAAAAAGCTTTCAAGCGCGATAGGCTTTAAGGGCATTGCAGGCAAAGTCATGATATTTGCGCTGGTAGGCGTTGCGAATGTTGTTGACAACTTATTATTCGGCCACGCTGACACGCTCAGAACGGCTGTGATTTGCTTTTATGTCGCGAACGAGAGCCTGAGTATAATTGAGAATGCGATTAAGCTTAACGTGCCGATACCGGACGCGCTTAAAGACAAATTGCAACAACTGCATAATAACAAGCCGGAGCATAAAAAGAATAAGAATGAAAAGAATAGTAACGGGGGCTAATCGCCCCCGTTTTTTTTATTTATTCTGGAGATTAATAAATTTCTCTAACGATGTATTAATAATATTTTCAATTTCCTTTTTCGAGACGGTTGATTTCGTACGCCGCTGCTTTTTCATAAAGCTCCACATTGACGGTGCGAAAGTTATCATACCGCTGAGTAACGCAACGACAATAGCGATTATCGCAAAACCCCACCCTACATACGTTGTAAGACTGTCAATTTTCATATTAAGATAAGCAAAATTTTGGTCAACGCGTTCTGATAAAACTTGAATTTCGCCTTTTAATTCAGTTCTTACATTATCAATTTTAGCTTCAAGTCTTGTATTAGCATCATTAATTTTGGCTTCAAGTTTTGTATTAACATCATTAATCTTAGCCTCAAGACGCGTATTATTCTCACGCATTAACGCTTCAAGTCTATCCATTCTTGCATCAAAAACATCTTTTATTATATATAAATCATTTGATTGTATCATGTTTATTCCCCTCCTTTTGCTTGCTCGCCTGCTCTAAAGCGGATTTTATCTCATCATTCAACGCAGCCTCTTTAGCGCGGCGACGCTCCCATACAACTGCAAAGCCGCGCGGAGAAGGCTTGTAGTTCTCTAAAACTTCACGCGGAATTAGCCAACGATTGCCGATTTTCCGCGCGCCTTCTAAAAGTCCATTTCTGCATAAATATGCAAGATTACTTCTTTTATATCCAGAAATTTTAACTGCTTCTTCCATTGAAATAAAATTATCAATATCCATTAATATTTTTCTCCTTTTGTATTTTTATATATTATTCTACCACCGATTAAAACAAAAAAATATAAAAATATTTTTATCGATAAAGACAATTATACGTAAAATTACGTATAGATTTTTTTGTCGATTAAGATTAATATATAGACACTTAAACAAAAGGGCAATAAAAAGATTTAAAAAGCCCTTAAGCAAATTAAAAATTTAAAGCTAATAACCGGCTGTAAGGGTTATCCCAAAGGGGAGCGGGAGGAGCGAGCGTCCGGCGCGATGACCTTCAGAGAACGCCAAGAGCCAGAGGAGGGATATAGAATAGAGGCTACAGTTTCACAGTAGGTATCCAAAATTGCAATACGCGATAAAGAGTTTAAAACACATTTCGTTATTTAAATTTCAGAATAACATAAAAAATAAATTATAGTCAAAACACTTAATAAGGTATATAATAAATTTATGTATGATGCTAAATATAAATTAAGAACATTAGCTTATAGAAATGAAGGACACACGCTGGCTCAGACTAGTAATGTTTTT
>JAFUXM010000009.1 GCA_017470785.1 Synergistaceae bacterium | reverse complement strand
TTTTAAAATTAAATTTTAATTTAATTTATTTAATTTAGTAAATAAGTTAGAATTTAATGTATAAAGATTTATTTAATTTCAGGAGGTTGACTTGAGGGGCAAGGCTGTATTTGCAGCTTGTCTCATGTAAAATTATGATTAGGCGCAGGGGTAAAGTATTTTCAAAAATTTTAATTAGCTTATTAGGCATAATAATTTTGGTCGGCGGACTGTTAGCGTTCACTGACCTCGGCGGCGACATGGTCTTAAAGATGGCGCAAGAGGCCTTGCGTAAAAATTCCGGCCTTGAGCTTAACGCATCGGCAATATCAGGCAATCCCATTAAGGGCTACACGCTTAAGGATTTAAATATTTTAGATTTAAAAAATAATAAAGAAATTTTAAGCTCGCCGGAGCTTAAAGCTCGATTAGATTTGCCGGCTCTAATGACCGGATTAATACGCGTGATAATTCATGACAGCGTAATTAAGACAGAGTACGGCACGTTTAAAGTTGACAGCATCAGCGCAGCGTTAAGAGGCGAAAATTTAGAATTAAAGCTCGACAGCGAATTTAATAATATTAACGTAACGGGCGAAGTCGATGCGCAGAGGCAAGACGATAATTTAATAATTAATAAGGCAAATTTCAAGCCGGGCTCTGGCGCTTTGATTGTGACCGGCGATGTAGATTTAAAAGATTTAAATTTAAATTTAACCGGCTCGGCTCAGGGAATTAATCTAAAAGAAATCGCGGGCTTATTAAAATTTTTGAATTTAAATCAAGATGACTTTGACGGGACTATAAATTCTGAGTTCACGGCTAAGGGCAAAGGCAGCGCTGATAATTTAAATTTAACCGGATCGTTGGATTATAAAGGCCGCAAGCTTGCAGGCTATCCGGTGCAGCGCGTCACTTCAAATTTTAATTATTTAAATAATAAAATTAATATAAATAATCTTCAGGCTTCGCTGTTCAATATTCCCATCAGCGGTGAGGCCAGCGCGGTCTTAAAAAATAATAATCTTGACTCGGTAAATATTAAGCTCGACGGCGGCGCGGCAAATCTCGACGGATTTGTTAAAGATTTAACCGGCAAGGTCTCAGCCTTTAACGTTAATATCAGCGGCAATATAAATTCTCTTAACGGCACTGTAAATTTCAATGCGCCGCAAGTTGCATATCAGGGCTATAAAATAAATAACATAGCTATGCAGCTCAAGCTTGCGAACTCGGCCAATGCGAATTTAAACGGCAAATTTAATTATGAAGGCGCGCAGGGCTATTTGCAGGGCAGCGTAGCTAATTTATTAAACAAGCCTAATTTAAATTTAACGGCAAAGCTCGTTGACTTTGACATTAAGCGCGCAGCAAGCATGATACCGGACGCTTCGCAGTATAAGCTTGACGGCAAAGTTACAGCAGCATTAAATATTAAAGGCAGCGCATCTAATCCCAGCATCTCCGGCAATATCACAAGTCCGGCTCTCGCAGCTGCCGGAAATAATCTAAGCAAGCTTGACGTAAATTTTGCATTTGCAAATAACGCGTTAAGCATCACTAAAGGCACGGGCAATTTAAATAATTCGCCCGTAAGTTTAACCGGCAAGATAAGCAATTTAAATAAAAAAAATCCTGATATAGATTTTAATCTCAGCTCGCCGAGCTTTAACGCAAGCGAAGCGAAATTAAATAATTTGAGCGCTAAGATCACCGGCAATGTAAATAATTTAAATGCAAATATCAGCGCAGCTAATTTAAGCGCAGGCGGTGCAAGCATAAATAATTTAAGCATTAAAGCTTCAGGCAGCTTAGATAATTTAAATGCAAATATAAATGCAGCTAATTTAAGCGCAAGCGAATTAAAATTAAATAATTTAAGCGCTAAAATAACAGGCGATTTAAATAATAATTTAAACGCTGACATAAGCGCAAATAGCTTAAGCGCCGGCGGAATAAACTTTAATAATTTAAACACAAAGCTTGTGAAAAAGGGCAATAATATAAATTTCTCGGGCTTGAACTTAAAAAGTCCTGCGGGCAATATAGCATTAAACGGCAGCTTTAATACAGCTAATAATAATCTTAATTTTAAAATTAATGCTGATGCTTTAGACTTGGCCAAATTAGTTGAGAGTATGCCTGATGTGAAAGGCCAGCTATCTGGAACTGCAAATTTAGATTTTAATTTAACCGGCAATTTAAATAATCTTCAGGGCAGCGGCGCATTGAAGAGTAATGCTGTAAAAGCATACGGCCTGAGCTTAAGCAATGTTAATATGCCGCTTAGCTATTCCGGCGCTAAAAATTCATTCGCATCGAGTAAAGCAACAGCAAATTTATACGGCGGCAGCGCGTCTAATAATTTTAGTATTAATTTAAGTAATTTAAAATTTAATGACGATTTAAGCGCGTCGGGCTTTGAAATAAATGATTTGATTAAAGACTTAGCCGGTAAGATCGGCGGCAACGTGACGGGCAAGGGCAAATTAAATTTAAAGCTGTCGGGCGATGCGTCTAAGAACGTCAGATACTCGGGTAACGGCACGTTTGCAGTCGGCACAGGCGCGATAACCGGCTTTAAGTGGCTTGACTTAGCTACAAGGCTCTATAATTCTAAGGGCATTAACTATCAGGATATTAACGTGCCGTTCACGCTCCAGACCGGCAAATTAATTTTAGCTAAGAACTCGGCGGCTAACGCAGTGAAGAACGACCGGATTTATAAATTTGCGAAATTAACGAGCGACAGCGCAATTAACTTTGCAAATTCTAAAAATATAACGTTAAATATCCTTGCGGACTTGAGCTTGAATTATCAGCTTGTGAATGCTCTTGCAGGCGGCGGAGCGGGCGGACTTGACGCAGTGTTAAAAGGCGGCAGCGGCGCTAAAGATATTTTGCTTAACGCAATATCCGGCGGCATCAAGGGCGCTAAAGACAAAGGATCGGCTGCGGACTTCAGGACTATAAGCATAAAGCTTACAGGCAAGGCCGATTCACCAAGCTTTAGCATATTAAAGATCGGCGACACGACAGTTGATAATATTAAAAAGCAAGCGCAGGAGCAAGAAACTAAAAAGATTCAGGCTGAGCAAGATGCTAAGGCCAAGGCGGCGGCTGCAAAAGAGCAAGCGAAAGAAAAAGCTAAAGAAAAGGCTAAAGAAGTTAAAGCTAAAGTGAATGAGAAGAAGGACAAGCTTGTTGACAAGGCCGCTGATAAAATAGCCGACGTTATATCTAAAGGCAGCAGCAAGAATAACGTCAAGGCCAGCAGCCAAACTAATTCTAATTCTAAGCAGGAGACGAAAGATAAGATTAAAGAAAATATTAATAAAGGCATTGAGCAGGGCTTGAATAATTTATTTAATAAGTCCAAGAAGAAATAAAATAATTTTATAAAATTTTTATAGACAGGAGTGATTTGAGTTATGAAGTGTGAGAGCTGCGGAGCGCCGCTTGAGCAAGGTATGGAACGCTGCCCGTACTGCGGGACGTTAGTTCCGGTTGATGAAAAATTGCTTGAGGAAAAGGCCAAGCGTGAGCGGAAGCGCAAGATTGAGAATTTGCCGCAGATGAAGTATGTGCCCGGGGCGATGCTTGCAGTGCTGTATGTGTTCACCGCCGGCCTTTATGCCGTTTACTGGTACGCTATGCGCATGAAGGATTTAAATAATTTAAATTTAAGTAGCGACAATAAGAGCCTGAAAGTTCCGGCGTGGCTTGTTGCGGTATTTGCGCTGTCATTTATAGCTATGTTTATGTTAAGCAATTCGCAGGGCGATTACAGCGCAGGCATGGCAGACATTGACACCGAGGCAAATATATTTCAGGATTATTTTAATTATGCGCTTGCAGTTGTGATACTCACGTCCGGCTGGCTTGCATTTAAAGTACGCGCGATACTGCAAAGCTACGCGGCAAATTATCTCGATAGGACTGTAGCAGTGCAGACAATAGCGCCGTCGGGCGTGATGTTATGTTTATTCGGTGCGGCGTATTTGCAGATGCAGATTAATAAAATGATCAGCATGGAAATTTTAGCGCCTAAGATTTAAGAATGTCGCAAAAGAATTTAAAACTTGAAGATTACATGGCGCTTAATTACAAGATGAATATTATCGAGGATGAAGACGAGGGCGGCTTCACTGTATATTTCCCTGAGCTGCCCGGGTGCATAACCTGCGGCTCGACGCTCGAGAGCGCGTTAGTCAATGCAGAAGATGCAAAACGCGAGTGGCTCAACGCTGCAATTCAAGACAAGATAAAAATTAAAAAACTTGAATGCGCGTAAAATTTTTAAAATTAATTTTAATTAAGGAGTGAATAAAAATGGCTTTAATTCAGATTGTAGAATGGGACGGAGCGCTTAACTCCAATGACGTATTTGCGTGGCGGTGGCTTGACCGGAAGAACCCCGGCAAGAGCGATGAACTCGGCAACTGGACGCAGCTTATAGTCAACGAGGCGCAAGAGGCTATATTATTTAAGGACGGGCAGGCGTTGGATTTATTCGGGCCCGGGCGTCATACGCTCTCGACTGATAATATTCCCGTGCTGAGACGCTTAATGAATTTGCCCACCGGCGGCGAAAGCGCATTTAAAGCTTACGTCTGGTTTATTAATAAAGTAAATGTCTTAGACATTAAATGGGGAACGCAGAGTCCGATTTTATTGCGTGATCCTGAGTATCAAGTGCCGCTGAACGTTAGAGCTTACGGCCAGTTCGGAATTAAAATTACTGAGAGCCGCAAATTTTTATTGAAGCTCGCCGGCAGCAAGACGCAGATTACGCGTGATGATTTAATTAATTATTTTAGAGGCTTGCTGTTAAGCCGCATGGGCGACATGCTTGCGACGTATATTGCTAAAAAGAAAGTCAGCATATTTGAGATTAACGCGTATCTGCGCGACATGTCGGACGAGGCGGTCGGCGAGATTAAGCCGGTATTTGAGGAGTACGGCATCGAGCCGGTGAATTTCTATTTCGGCTCTGTGAATATCCCTGAAGACGACGAGAACGTCAGAGAGCTTAAGCGTGCTATGACTGAAAGAGCGCGTATGAACTTAAAGGGCTATACGTATCAACAGGAGCGGTCGTTTGACGTGCTGCAGAGCGCGGCAAGCAACACCGGCGGTGAGGGCGGCGGTTCACTCATGAATGCAGGCGTCGGCCTCGGTACAGGCATGGGGTTAGGCGGCGCAATCGGCCAGATGGCCGCCCAGATGGGGCAGTACGTGAATCCTAATTTAAATAATAATAATTTAAATAATGCGCAAGGCGCTTTAACGTGTCCGAAGTGCGGCAAGCCTTACGCTCAAGGCAGCGCATTCTGCCCGTCGTGCGGAGCGTCACTTGCTGAGGCAAGCAAGAGCGCTAAAAAATTCTGCACAGGCTGCGGCACTGAGCTTGCACCGGAGATGCACTTCTGCCCCAAGTGTGGCAAGCAGGCTTAAATTAAATTTATAAAATTTATAAAGTTATATATATAAATAAGAAGAGGTTTAATTAAAATGGGAAAATTTTTTGATAAAATTCGGCAGGTCTTTAATTTATTTTTGATAATGCTTTTAGTTGCTGCTGTAGCGGCTGTGTTTATTTACTTCCTGACGACGCCGGAGCAGCGCGGCACTACTTTCTGGATCTCGATTGGATTTATTGCGGCAGCGTTAGTCTTAAGCACTTTATTTGCATCGCGTATCGCCATGCGCGGCAACTCAGGCCGTGCCGTACCCGGGCACTTCGCCCAGATGTTCTTAGCTATAGCTTATTTCGCATTTGTGATTATAATTGCAGTAGTCAATGCGTTTCAAAATTTCAGCACGGTTACTTATTTATTAATTCACGTTGCGGGGCTGTTCGTGTTCATGCTGCCGTTAATTTTAATGAACATGGCGATGCTGAAGCAGGATAACTCGGAGCGCAGGCAGCAGGAAGCAGGCCGTGTTGACTTGAGCATCAAGGCCAATCACGTTGAAAATATATTAAGCGATATAACAGCGCTTGCGCCGAGTTTAGCAGTCGGCGATCAGCTCGCTAAAATTAAAAAGCTCGCTGAGTCATTAAGATATTCTGACCCGACGCCCGGGCCCCGAGCGCTTGAGAACGCTTTGAATAATGCGTTAAATAATCTTGAAGATATTGCTGCAGGCCTGACGTCACCCGAGGATGTGAATAACAAGCTGCCGGAAATTTTAAAGGCCGTCACGTCCGCTGAACGCGCATTGACTGACCGCAATACAGCAGTCTTGAACGCTAAATAATTTTTGAAATTATTAATTAAAGCAACAGCCCTGAGCAATAAGCTTGGGGCTGTATTTGATTTAATATTTTGCAGCTTCACGCTCGCTCTTACCGTAACAGACAATCACGCCAATATTTTTTAAATTATATTTTATTTATAATAAAATGCACAAATAAAGGACAAGAAAAAATGGTCATGTGTATTTTTAATTTTATAAAATTAATTTATTTTAGGAGTTCGTATCATGCTCAAAGTTAAGCGCTTTGTCTTTATGGTCTTAATCGTATCGTTTATTTCTGTCTTTTCGTCGGCGGCGGCTCTGGCATTGACAGCAAGAGAGGAAAAATTAATCGACATCTGTAAGCGTTACGAGGACTGGTTTGCCTCTCATGCCAGAAATTACGGAAAGAGTATGCCATGGGGTGCTGGACACCTTGAGTTCACCTGCTATAGAGTTCCGCAAACGTACACGTATGAAGATTTACGCAATGCAACGCTTGAATCGGCGGGAATGCGTGAATCTAAATTAATCGCTGAAATTAAGAGCAGCGGTTGGCATGGTGGTAATAATAAGCTTCATATGAGGCTGCATACAGAAGATTCAGAATGCTATTCCTTATATAATTCTGATAATAGTTTACATGCAGCTGGACTATCTTTTACTGCGCATAATGCTTTGGATGAATATACCCGTGGACTTTTCAACTATAAATCAGATATCAATAACAATCCTCCCTTAGATTCAGATTCCTTACATTTCCATTTCATCCTCAGCTTATATACAAGTCCCAAAGATGTGAGGGCAGAGGTATCGGAATCCTCGCCTAATGCTGGAACGATGCGTCAAATAACTGGCTCATTATGGAACTTCGGTAGTTGGGTGACTGATGTCGATGACGGAGCATTTGTTGTGATAAAATATTCAGGCGGTGTTAAAAATGGAGAGGCTGCTACTTTTTTCAAAACCGACTGCACCGAATGCGCCAACATCATGGCGCGGTTTTTAAACGACATTTTCCCTGTGATGGCCTCTGAGTAGCGTTAATATTTTTAATTATAAATCTTTAAACAAAAAGCTTGCCGCTTTATTATGGGCGAGCTTTTTAAATATTAAAATTGTTTTGTCTTGACAAGAAAATTATAAACGCAAACGCTGCAACGCCGATTGAGATGAAGCATGAGTGAACGAACGGCACTCGAACCGCGCGGCTCAGGATGAATATAAAGTCAGCGGCACTTAAGAATGCGAGTTCAGAACGCCGCAGGATTTTATAATTTAAAATTTGCGGACTGTTCGCGCCTCGAGCGCTTGAGAACGCTTTAAACAATGCGTTAAATAATCTTGAAGGCATAGCCGCAGGCTTGACGTCGCCCGAGGACGTGAATATAGTTAATTCACTTTAAAAAGTGCATAAATAACCTCGTCTACTGCTTCTTGCGGCAACTCTGGAATAAGATGTTTGTCAAACCACGCCTCAAAAAACTGAGAGTGCATCATTCCTTTTTACTTAAACAGAGCAATAATCTTTTTACCAATTTGAGCTGCAACTATATTTGTCCTCTCGAATTTTTTGCCTATAATTTTACTGATGACAACTTTCCCCTTCGGTGCACGCGCATATTTACGGTAAAAAAAATCATATATTCCTGTTTAGTCGGCATAAACTATATTTTCAGATTTTATTTTTTTATTTGCTCAAGATAATCTTTTACTTTTTGAGCGGCCTGATCATAGCAGCGTGCGGTCTTCATTTATATAAGCTAATGTTCTTAATTTATATTTAGAATCATACATAAATTTATTATATACTTTATTAAGTGTTTTGACTATAACAATAAATAAAGACACCGCTGTATCGCCTGAGATATTAAATTAATATTAAATTTGCGCCGGTTCTTGCTCTCGCTTGCAAGTCGGCGCAAATTTAATTTAAAAAATTTTATAATTCTGCTAAAATTAAGTTTAAAAATAAAAATAAAACTTGAAAGGCGGATTGTAATTGCGCAGACTTATTAAGAACAACGTAAACTGGATTGGCTACATCGACTGGGAGCTTGAGAGCTTTCACGGCGACGACTACTCGATATTCAACGGTTCAAGCCAGAACGCGTATCTAATCGAGGAAGAAAAGACGGTCTTGATCGACACGATCTGGACGCCGCACCGGTTTGACTATGTCGAGAATTTAAAGAGCGAGATTGATTTAAATAAAATTGATTTTGTAGTTGCAAATCACGGCGAGTGCGACCACTCAGGCGCACTTATGGCTTTAATGCCCGAGCTCAAGCCCGGCACACCGATTTACTGCACGGCCAATGCAGTAAAAAGCATCGAAGGTCAGTACGGCAAGCGCGGATGGAATTTTCAGGTTGTGAAGACCGGCGACAGCGTCGAGATAGGCAATAATAAAAAATTAATATTTGTCGAGATGCGGATGCTCCACTGGCCGGACTCAATGGCAACGTATTTAACCGGCGACAATATTTTATTCTCTAACGACGCGTTCGGCCAGCACTTCGCAGTCGAGGAATTATTTAACGACAAGGCCGACCAGTGCTTATTGTATAAAGAAGCCATGAAATATTTCGTGAATATCTTAAATCCGTTCGCAGCGATTTTAGCTAAGAAGCTTGATGAGATAGCAAAATTAAATCTTGATATAGATATAATCGCGACGTCGCACGGGGCGATTTGGCGCGATAACCCGATGCAGATAGTTAAAAAATATGCCGAGTGGGCTAACGCCTATCAAGAAAATCAAGTCACGGTTGCTTATGACACCATGTGGGAAGGCACGGCTAAGATCGCTCATAAAATCTCAGAAGAGATTGCGCGTCAAAGTCCCGATACGGTCGTAAAAGTCTTTAATATCGCTAAGGCCGACAAGAACGAGATGATGACGGAGTTATTTAAGTCCAAGGCTATAGCAGTCGGCTCGCCGACCGTCGGCAATAGTATTTTATCGAGCGTCATGGGCTGGATTGAATTTGCCAAGCAGCTTAAATTTAAAAATAAAAAGGCTGCGGCGTTCGGCTGCTACGGCTGGAGCGGCGAGAGCGTTAAAATCCTGCAAGAAAAATTAAAAGATGCAGGCTTTAATGTAATAGACGAAAATATTAAAGCTGCTTGGACAATGACTGACGAGGACGCCGCAAAGATCCCTGAGCTTGTTAAATCTTTATTAGCGTAAAATAATTTTAAATTAAATATAAAAAAATCCCGGGGCTGTAAAATTTCACCCCGGGATTTTTTGTATTATTAAATAAGATTTTTTAAATTAAATTAACGCTTCAAGTTCACGACCTCTTCAAGTATCTGATCGCTTGTTGTTATAACGCGGGTGTTGGCCTGGAAGCCGCGCTGCGCTATTATTAAATGCGTAAACTCTTCAGTCAAGTCAACATTGGACATCTCGACGTTCTGCGATGAGATCGTGCCTTTTGCGTTAATCCCAGCTGGGTCGATATTCGCATTGCCGGAGTTTATTGTCTCACGGAACATCGTGCCACCGACTTTGTCAAGTCCCTGCTCGTTGGTGAACGTTGCGAGCGCCACTCGATACAGCGGTATGTTCTGACCATTTGAGTAAATTCCGGTTATAGTTCCGTCTTGGCCAACTGAATAATTTTCCATTATGCCCATCGGGTAACCGTTTTGATATACAGCCTTTGTCGTTGTCTCTGATGCGAATTGAGTTACGCCCATAAGCTCGTCGCCGTCGCCGCCGAAGTTAAGAGTGAGAGTTGTATTAGCTGAGCCGTTCATGCTGAACGGAATTTCTATCTCAGCGCGGGCATTGCTGTTGTCGTTGTTGCCGTGGCGTGTAGCATTGCCATCACTTGTAACAGCATTACAGATCGGGCCGCAGCCGCAGAACTCAATCTCGCCGGCATGAGGCGACGGAACTATGTCGCTCTGATTGCCGTCGCCGTCAAGTATAAACGCCTCCCAGCGCCAACGGTTTTCAGTTATTTTCTTAAAGTTAACTTCCATAGTGTACGCATTGCCGTCGCAATCGTAGATAGTCTGCTTAGTCTGATGATAACCGCCCTGGGTTATGGACACCACATCGTCAAAATTATTTGTCGGGGCAGCTGGATTTTTATCCTGCTGAAGAATTAATGATCTTCCATCTTCTGAAGCAACAAATTTTAATGTGGTAGAAGTAGCAGTATTAGTATACCCCGCAGGAAGGGTTCCGTCAATGGGATCAGCATGGTCAAATGTTCCGTCTGCATTGAAGTACACCCTTGACGTCAACTTATTTACCGAAGTTGTAGGAGGTGTCGCAGTATTATCAGTCGTTTGATACCAAATTGTTGCATCCGCATAAGTTCCAGCCAAGTCCGACGGATCGCGTTCTGTAAGGACGCTTTCATCAAATTCCAGAAGCATGGGGAAACTTTCATTTGGAGTAACCGATTTGTTAGTCAGTGTAAATGACTTATAATTCATTGCTGAATAAATATTGCTCTGATACACTGTTTCAGAACCATTCTTAAGTTTAAGCACTCCATCTTCATAATCTACCGTCAAAGCTGTCGGTGTTGCACTAGGGCCTATTGATATTGTTGTTTGAGCAGTCTCTAACACAGGCAACCCGTCTTCAATTCCAGTCATATTAAAGATAATATTCTGCGGTGTCCCCAAACCGTCATCAACAGTAATCGAAAGATAATTCGTTCCATCAGTGCCAGCATCTGCAGTTGCTGGCCCTGTAGCGGCATTTCTTACATCAGTGAGGGACTTAACACTTATGTCGCACTCATATCCTGCAAGATCAACCCGAATTGTTCCCGCCCTGTTGCCGTCCCAACCGCACTGGGTATTAAACGGAATATCAGCATAGCCGTAAGGCAAATACGCTTCGCTGCGGCTGTCCAAGTTGCACTGATATTTTATTTCAGTCGTGTCATGCGGCTCAAGCTTTTTGCCCAGCGGGATATTTATATCGCTTAAATCGCTGTCTCTTACGAATTTTGAATCGTCCAACGGGTCGCGGCTCATTGCGTAGCCCTGCAGTCTATAACCTGAGCCGGACTGCACTAAATTATTATCTGCGTCGCGGACGCACGCGCCTGCGCGGCTGTATAAATTAGAGCCGCTGCCGCTGCTGTAAATAAAAAATCCGTTGCCGTTAATCATCATGTCGGACGCATTGCCGGTGTAGCTTGACGCGCCCTGAGTGAATATAGTCTCGATTGCTGCTGTGCTTACGCCAAGGCCGACCTGCGCAGGGTTAATTCCGCCGCGGCCTTCACCGGGAGCGCTCGCCGTCTTCTGCGACTGATACATCAAGTCCGCAAATACCGTCATATCTTTTTTAAATCCAGTTGTGTTAGCGTTAGCTATATTATTTCCCGTCACGTCAAGCATCGTCTGATGAGCGCGTACGCCCGTTACCGCCGTCATTAATGATCTAAGCATCTTTTATTTTCCTCCTGCCTGCTCTTTAAATTAAAATTACGCGTTCCCGTTTCCGTTCTCTATAACTGAAAGGTCTGAAACTGCATCGACCGCGCTTAACGGCACTTCGCCTAAAGTCGTGTTAAGAATAGTGCCTTTCGAGTCATCAAACCAGATTGAATTTACGATTGCGGCGACCTGCTTGGCCTCTTCGCCCTCGCCCTGCACGAACGATACAGCCTTGCCGATATAGCTCACAGCTGAGAATTTATTTGCGTCGGCCATGCTCTCGAGCGTCTTGTTCATGTTCTGCATCTGCTCTAAGCTTGAGAACGTTGCCATCTGGGATATAAACTCGCGGTCTTCCATCGGATTCAACGGGTCCTGATTTGAAAGTTCGGCGATTAATAATTTTAAAAACGCGTCTTTGCCCAAGTCCTGCGTCGCGTCGCTCAGAGCCTGAGAGCTTGAAGTACTCTGCGTGCTTTGCGTGTTATTAGCTGCATATAAATAATCTATATTGCTAACGGCCATTTAAAAATCCTCCCAAAATCTTAAAATCTTATTTAATAATTTTATTTAATAATTTTATTTAATAATATTATGCCACCCAGTACAGCAAGCCCTCGTTTAAGTCTATTCTAAACTCTTCAGCTTCGCTCTCAGCATCCGGCTCTAATCCGCCTAACGCGTTCACGCGCCTTCTGCCTTGGCCGCTTTGATCTTGCTGCTCCTGCTGCCGTCCTGCGTTGTCCTGCTGAACGTCAACCGCGAACTGCGTCACCTGCACGCCCTGCTGCTCGAGTGTCATTCTTAATTCAGTTATCTGATCCTGTACTAATTGTCGGACTTGTTCGTTCACAACTTTAATTGACGCTTCAACGCCGGAAGTGCTTGAAGTTAATTCGACAGTCACGCGCCCGATCGCCGGAGGATCGATTATCATATTTGCCTTATACAAACCGTCGGCCCGCGTAAATCTTATAACGTTTACTATGCCCTCGCGCAAAGTCTCAGCACGCGAGTAATTATAATTATTATTTAAATTTAAATTCAACGGCGCAGCTTCGACACGCGCAAAAGTTCTTCTATTATATAATGCT
>JAFUXM010000090.1 GCA_017470785.1 Synergistaceae bacterium | reverse complement strand
TCAGGTCAAGCGATGTTGTGTTGACCGGCTCTGACGGCCAGTCCAAGACAGTAGCAGCCAGCACGAAGTATGCTGTCAGCCAGGATGCGGCAGCGAAAGATGCATTATGGACGGAAGCGCCGGTAGTCTTCAAGGTCAGCAGCGATCAGTTCGCAAGCTTCGAGATCACGGTAAGCACTGATAACGCGGTTGTCGCAGTCAATGACTCCGAGGGCGGCGATGTCAAAGTCGACGGCAAGAAGATCGAAGTATTAGGCATCGAGGGTACGTACACGATCATCTTATCAGCTGACTTAGTTGCCAGCAGCGACGCAACGAAAGTTAGCACGGATGCAGGGTACTTTGCAATCACTGTTGATGTTCTGTCAGTCTCAGTAGCACCGGTTGTACCTGGCAAGACTGATAGCGAGAGTGAAAAGCCTGAGGCCAGCGGTGACGTTGACAGCGGCGATACACCTGTCGTGCCGGTAGGACCTGTAGCAGTTGATCCGGCAGATGCCGAAACCACTACATCCAATGGTGAGACAGTTGCAGCGGCAGGCCAGACGATAGCTAACGCGTTCACCGGCTCCAACGGCGCAAGCGCAATCAGCAGCTTGATCAACAGCGCCGCGACTGCCGAGATGGCTGATGCAGCAGACGTAGCAGGCGCATTAGGCCTCGACGAGGACGAGATCGGCGATGCAACGAAGGGCTACAAGGCAATCGGCTTTGAAATTCCTGAGAGCCAGACCATGCCTGCAGAGGGTACGCCGTTCTTCGTAATCACACGCCGCGGCTCAACCAACCATGTTGGATTCGGCTATGTTCCGAAGAGACGCGCTGGCTACGAGAGAATCCTTGCCGTACTGTTCAGCCTGTTCAGAGATCCGAGCGACACTGAGAAGTACATGGTAGTTGACGCCGGTGACAACACGGTAGCAGCGACGGATTCAGCCGGTGAGACCAGCGGCGATGTATCGACAGTCAACAGAGTGGTGTTCGTAACGGCTGACGGCGATGCGTTCTCAGTCAAGACGGACGGCACAGTACCGTTACAAGGTCAGGATGCATCCGGCACCGCGTCCGAGATCGTGAAGGGCGACGATGACGATGATGATAACGCGACCAGCGGTCATGGCGGCGGCAGCTCAGGCTGCGACGCAGGCTTCGGCTTAATCGCCTTAGCAGCAGTTGCATTAGCAGCCCGCAAGATCCGCAAGTAATATATATTTAACTAATTTTGAGGTTCCTCGTGAATAGGATGTAAATATACATCGGACCTAAACTCCCGCAGCCCCCCAGGTTGCGGGAGTTTTTAAATTTTATATACATCGGACCTTGAAACGGCTGATTTTTATAGCAAGCATGGGCATATGCTTGCGGCCAGCCGTGAGACGCTTCACCCCGCCAGCCAGACCGCAGGGGGTTTTTAATTTGCAGCTGCTTGCATCACGGCGCGAGTATCGCAATAGCTGATGCAGCCGCAAGAGCGATGGTATGCTGTATCGCAGCGGCGGCAGCTCAGGCTGCGGGACGCATTAGCAGCGCCGGACTGAGCGCCCCGCCGATGGATTTATTTGCAGCTGCTAACGGCACAGCCAGCCGGTCGCACTATCTCCGTCGGACTTACTGACCGCAAGCAGTTTTATTCGCGGCAGCTGACGTAATGACCGCCGGAACTATCGGGAGTATAGTTAAAGCACTTTAAAAACCGCATCGAAATTTTTAGAAAATTTTAATTAGATTATCTATAGCATTTTTCAGTAATTTAATTATAGAAAAGTTTTTACCCGTTACGCTAAAGTAATTATTTTTATTTTTGTTATAATACTTGCTATTATTCTCGATGTTATTTTAATTAATGTGAACAGGCTCTATCTTTTTATGAGTGTTATAATAAAAAATTAGAAGCACAGTCACTATCTGAAAGGTAAGAAAATAAAAATTTAAACGGAGGAAATTATGTCTTATAAATATTGGTTGCCGGATAGAGAAGGGAAAAGACAAGATTTTACAACAGAAGGAAATGCCATTATAATTGTAGGGGCTAATGGTTCAGGGAAAAGCAGACTTGGAGCTTGGATTGAGCAGAACGGTATGGAGAAAGTGCACCGCATTGGAGCCCAGAGAAATTTGAATTTTAGTGAAAATATTCAGTTAAAGAGCTATGAAGATGCGGAAAATTGTGTTTTGTACGGGGGGACTGAAGTTAACACCCATAATAAAGGACAAAGATGGAATTATGGAAAAAGCTATATTACTAAATTAATAGACGATTTCGATAATGTTCTTGCTGCTCTAATTGCCTTGAAGCATAATGAAAATGACAAGTTTGCCAATGAATGTAAAAAATTAAAGAATGATAGGTCAAAATGGCCGGATGTGCCAGAAACATCTGTTGATAAACTTCAAAAGGTATGGGCTTCTGTTTTTTCACAGAGATGTCTGGTAGAAGATGACTCAAAATTTCTTGCAAAATTTGTAAATGATGATCAAATAGATGTGCAAAAAACTAACTATTCTGCAACGCAAATGAGCGATGGAGAAAGAGCAGTTTTGTATCTTGCTGCGGGGGTTTTATGTGTTCCTAAAGATAAGATTCTCATTATAGATGAGCCTGAGATACATCTGCATCGATCTATAGTAAACAGATTATGGAAAACGTTAGAAAAATATAGGCCAGACTGTTTGTTTATATACATTACACATGATTTAGATTTCGCAGCAGCACATAGTAATGTTGATAAAATATGGATTAAGGCTTATCATGGCGGGGAACGTTGGGATTTTGAGCGTTTACAAAGTGAAGAACTTCCTGAACAGTTATTATTGGAAATACTTGGAAGTCGCAGAGACGTTTTATTTGTCGAAGGTGAGAAAAACAGTTATGATTATCAGCTATATTCACAATTGTATACTAAATATCTAATAATTCCTTGCGGTAGTTGCTCACAAGTTATCGCCAGAACAAAGGCATTTAGAGCTAGCAAGATGCTGCATGATTGTGAAGTTTACGGTTTGATTGATAGAGATTACAGGTCACAGCAGGAGATAGACGCCTATAAAGCGCATCATATATACGTCCTTAATGTTGCTGAAGTTGAAAATTTGTTTTTGGTCGAAGAATTAATACGGTTGATGGCTGAACAGTTCGGCGAAAATGAAGACGTGATATTCAATAGAGTTAAGAGTTTTGTGATTAATGAAAAATTTGCCAATCTAATAAATAAACAGATTTGCCAAAGCGTTGTGGCTGAAATCAAATATAAACTTTCATGTATTGAAATTGATAATAAAGATGAGGCCGAAGCTAAAAGCAGCTTAGATATGGGACTGAGTGATATTAAATATGATGACATCAAACATGAAAAACAGGCTTCGTTCGAGAAAGTTTTACAAGATAGAGATTACAAGGAAGTATTAAAAGTTTTTAATGAAAAAGGAATTGCAGCAGCGATCGGGAAAGAGTTAGGGATAGAGAAAAGCATGTACCAAAATAAAGTTATTAATCTAATGAAAGGTAAGATGTATGACAAGATAGTTACTGCATTGAAACCATATCTTCCTCTTGAAATTCCAATATAAATTTTTGATATTAGTCAATAAAATGGACAGTATAGTAAAAATACTTGACCTGATGCCTATTTGCGCGAGATTGCAGAGGTTTTTCAATGTTGTCAAGCAGCCGTGCGCAAAGCGCTAAAATGTCTGAAAATAACGCGAAAACCCCCGTGCGCTGCTATGAGTAAGACGCCGAAAAATATAGTTAATGCACTTTTTAAAGTGCATTAACTATAACAGCACTGACTATAAATTGCGCAAGACAAATGTTTATTGAAGACGACCGCGGCAGCATTAAGACCGGTAAGTATGCAGATTTTTTATTATTAAATAAAGATGTATTAACTTGCCCTGTAACTGAAATTCACGATGCCAAGCCTGCAGCGACTTACTTTGAAGGTCAGAAAGTCTTTAGCAGATAAAAATAAATATTAATTATAAAAATGCGGCCCGAGATATTGAGCCGCATTTTTATTAATAAATAATTTAGCCGCCGTAAGTTAATTTAACTATTGCAGTTGTGACAGGCGGGCAGAAAGTCAGCAATAATAATATCGCGACTAATAATAGATAAAACGGGATTGCCTCTTTCATGAACGTCTTTGTCTTGCAGCCGGTGACTGAGCAAGTGACGAACATTAACGTTCCCATAGGCGGTGACAGTGCGCCGATCGCGTTATTAAATATATAGATCATGGCGAACTGTATCTCGTCAATGCCGTACTGTCTGGCAATGGGCGCTAATAAAGGCACTAACACTATCATCGTGGCGTTGCCCTCGATGAACATTCCTACTATCAAGACAAAAATATTCACGGCAATTAAGAACGCGTATTTATTCGGGCAAATAGATACGATAAATTCTGTTAATTGCTGAGGCACGCGCTCTTTAGTCAATACCCATGAGAAGACTGAAGCTGCCGAGACTATTAACATTATGCCGCCTGTAGTACAAACTGTCTCTTTGCAGGCCTGCATAATGCCCTTTAAGCTCAATTCTTTATATAATAATCCCAAAATAATTGCGTATAAAATTGCGATAGCGCCGGCCTCAGTGGCAGTGAACACGCCAAGTCTTATACCGCCGATAATTATAATCGGCAAGCACAACGGCAATATAGCAGGTCTGAAATGTCCCCAGAACTCAGCGCCGCTCATCGCGTGGCTGCGTATAGGCAAGTAGCCGCGCTTCTTTGAGATAAAATGCACGAGTATCATCATGGCGATGCACAGCGTGCCGCCTACTGTAATTCCAGACATAAATAATTTGCCGATAGACACGTCAGCGATGCAGCCGTATAAAATCATGGCTATTCCAGGCGGGATAAGCGGCGTTATCATTGCGGATGCTGCAGTCACGACCGACGAAAATTCTTTCGAGAAGCCCTGCTTCTCCATCTCAGGCACAAGCATCTTAGCTTCCATTGCGGCATCAGCCAAGTTAGAGCCTGAAAGGCCGCCCATTAAAGTCGAGAGCAAGACGTTGACCTGCGCAAGGCCGCCGGGCATTCTGCCCGTTATCGCCGAGCAGAAATTCATAATGCGGTTAGTCACGCCCGAGTAATTCATGAAAGTTCCGGCACAGACAAAGAACGGAATTGCTAATAAAGATGGGCTCTCAGTGCCGGTAACGGCCTTCTGGCCAAATATAATTTGATTTATCCCGGGATTAAATAAAAAGTAAATTAACGACCCGCCGAAGACTGATACAAACACCGGCACTTTTAAGAATAAAAGCACAAGCATTGTTACAGCCGAGATGCCTAAAACTTTATTAGTGCCTAAAGTCTTGCCGTAGGCCTCAAGATAGGGCTTGACCCAACTGATATTCACGCCGATTAATAAGACTAAAGCCGCGAGAATTATAACCGGCCAAGCTAAATTTAATTTCTTTAATAAAAATATTAAAGCTATTGCAGCTATTATGCTGATAATTAACTCAGTCATGATTATAATTTCGCCTCGCTCTCTATCTCCTGCTCGGCCTCTTGTTCGATGTGCTCGTCAAGTTCGGCGCTGCTACGGGGAATTTCTATAAATTTAATAAATGCCGGCGCATATTTAGACACGAAATAGCTGATTATCATTATGCCGCAGCCCCACGGCGCAATGCCGTAAATCATAGTGTACGGTATGCGTAATATCGGCGTAGGTCTGCCGCTCCGGCCAAAGACTTGAGCGATATATGCCTGCGACTTCACGCATAAAAAAACTAATACAAATAAAACTATTAAGTCAATTAAATAATCTAAAAGCTTTTGCAGCTTTGCGGGCAGTGCGTCATGCAGCATCTCGATAGCTACGTGGCTGCCGCTTCTAAAGCCGACGCTTGCGCCCATGTAGATCATCCAGACCTGACAAAAGGCGCTGACCTCTTCCTGCCATAAAATCGGATCTTTCATTACATAGCGCTTAAACACGCCTGCGCTTGTGACAAGCGTTAAAATTATTAACGCCGCCGCAGCTATAAATAAATCAAGATTACAGACAAATTTTACCCAAGGCTTATCCTTAAGCAAACCAGATTGCGGATAACTCAAAAAACATCACCTCTAAATTATTTAATTTAAATTAATTTTAAAATTTATTCTTTATATCCAAGGCGCTTTAAAGCTTTTTCAGCCTCTTTATTGCCTTGAGCTGCGGCCTTGCGGTAATATTCAAGAGATTTCTGGCCATTTCTAGACACATCTTGGCCGTACTCATACATTATCCCCATATTATACTGTGCCCATGCGTTATTTTGAGCCGCAGATTTACGATACCATTCAAAGGCTTTAGTCGGGTTTCTTGTCGTGCCTATACCGTCCATATAACACACGGCTAAATTATTTTGTCCCGCAGCGTATCCCTGCTCCGCAGATTTACGATACCAGTTAAAAGCCTGCTTGGGATCTTTTTTAACGCCATTTCCATGACGATACATATAGCCCAAGCGATTTTGCGCTTCTGCAAGGCCTTTGCCGGCGGCCTTCTGATAATACTCAGCGGCCTTTTTATAATCCTGTTTTACGCCTTGGCCTTCGGCATATAAATTTCCAAGATTACATAATCCCCAGTCAAAGCCTTGATCCGCGGCCTTTTTATACCACTCAAAAGCTTTTTCATAATCTTGATCCACGCCTCTGCCGTGTTCGTACACAACGCCCATATGATTTTGGCCTATGGCTAAGCCAAGATCGGCGGCCTTGCGGTAATACTCAACGGCCTTTTTATAATCCTGCGTCACACCTTGGCCGTTATAATACATTACGCCTATGTTATCGAACGCCCAATTATAATTTTGCGCGGCGGCTTTTAAATATAAATCCATGGCCTTAGCATAATCTTGCATAACGCCTTTGCCGTCATGATAAAAAACGCCAAGATTATTCTGCGCTTTCGCAAGGCCTTGAGCTGCAGCTTTTTGATACCAGTTAAAAGCCTGTGAATAATCTTTCTTTACTCCGTTACCGTTTGCATAGCGTCTTGCTAAATCAAACTGCGCCTCAGCGTCGCCTTGTTCGGCAGCTTTAAATAGAGTGTCCGGCACAGCAGAATTTTTCTGATTCTTCAAACTCGGTTGTGCTTTGGAATTAGAATTAGGCTTAAGTTTTGGCGCCGACGGTTGAGCTTGTATTTTTTGCTTGGACACAACTATGGGCTTATTGGCCTGTTCCTGTTTCTTAGGCACTGATTGAGGCTTGGGTTTTACGCTTGACTGCGATTTTTTCGGCGCAGGCTTCGGCAGGACGGCAACCTTTTTCTCACTGCCTCGTCTCTCAATAAAACTTTTTTGAGCTGTTAACTCTTTTGCTTCCTCAGGCGAGAGAGTCTCAATCTTATCGCCGCGGCGTATAAGTTCAAACTTGCCGCCGTTCTTTAAGACATTGGCAATACTGAAATTAGGGCGAACATCTTTCACGCTGATAATGGCAACGGTTTCAATGTCACGGCCTAATGGCGTACCGTCCATATCAAAAATTTCCGCGCCCTCAGTATAGACCCGGTACAAGTCTCCATTGCGAACACCGGAAGTCGCGCCTCGGTTGATGTAGATATTTTGGCCGTTGATAGATGCAACATAGCCGTACTCTTCAGCAAGCGCTTCCCTAACTCTATTCCCTAACCGAGAGCTTGCAGCAAGGATTGAAGTATCCTTTGTTGATGATGCCGTCTCCAGCAATGAGAGTTCTACTTCGCTTGTCGTGACGTCGACGACGCGCGTACTGATTGTAACAAAATTGCCCCATGCCACAGAGCCGATCAATATATACTGGCAGCCTATGAGTTTCCCGATCTTTGACATCATCGCGGGATCAAAACCTCCGGATAAATTGAGATCATGCTCCCGTCTGATGACATCCAGCCGTTCACGCTCAACAAGCAGTATGGACTTTGAATTTGCCAGCGTATTTGAGAAAGCATCCGTAATGGCCTCTAACTGTTTCTTAGACACCTTGCTTAAATCGCCGGTAAACAACATGACTCCCATGCGGATAGGCTCTTTTGCTTCTTCTCCGGCGGCAGGAGAAAATGTTCCTGACGCAATAAAAAGCAAAAAGATAAAAATCATCAACTGTATTTTACGAATCTTCTTCACCCTCCTTTTACGAATAAATTTAAATTAAAACTAACAGCATTGTTTTATTTTTTATCTCTAATATTGAATATTGTATGAAGCATAAATTATTAATTAATAACGGGAGACAAGCCAACGCCAATCTCCCGTTAAAAATTAATTTAAATCTTATTTCATAGCGTCTCTAACGCGCTCGAACAGGCCGTCCGACCAGCCGAACGTCTTGCCTTCTTTATAGAAATCTGCAGCTTTGGCTCTGAAGCCTGCTAAGACTTCTTCACTCGGGATAACGACCGTGACGCCCTCGTCCTTCATTAAGTTCATGTAATGCTCTTCAGCCTTTGACTGCAGCTCGTTGTTAAATACGCCGGCCTCGTAGCCAGTCTCGACTAACGCCTTCTGCTGCTCTTCAGTCAGGCTCTCAAACCACATCTGCGAGCAGATCCAGTTCGTGAAGTTCAGCACGTGGCCGTCGAGAATTAAATACTTCGCGACCTCGTGATGCTTGCGGCCATAGAGAGTTGAAAGCGGGTTCTCGCCGCCGTCGATAGTTCCCTGCTGCAGCGCCGTATAGACATCGCCTAAGCTCATTCCCACCGGCGTTGCGCCTAAGACCTCAAAGCCCTTAGTCTGAATCTGATTCGTCGGTACTCTTATCTGCAAGCCCTTTAAATCTTCAACAGTATTAACAGGCTTTGTAGTTAAAGTGTGGCGTGCGCCGTATGCCCAGTTAGCAGCTACGATATGCAAGCCTTTCTCTTCAAGCTTCGCGCTCTGCTCTTTCCACCATTCTGACTGAATAAGCTTCCAGCACTCGTCCCAGTTCGCAAATAAGAACGGCCCGAATACTATTCCCATGTCCGGCACACCGTAGTCAGCAAAGAACGCGCCGTCCGCAAGCGTCATAACCGGCTCGCCGAGTAACATCTGGTCAATAATATCGGTCTTGTTGCCAAGCTGCGAGTCCGGGAAGACCTGCATTGTAAGGCCAGTGTTGCGCGCTCCTAAAAGCTCCGCCCACTTCGTAACGCCTTGGCCGATCGGCTCGCTCAGCGAGTTCTCAAGTCCAAGCTGCACAACTATTCCGTCAGCCGCAAATGCCGCACTGACTAACATAGCCGCAAACACAAACGCAAGTAAAACTTTTCTCATAGCAAAACTGCCTCCTTAATATTTATTTATTTAATAATATTTAAAACTCAATCATGACTTTTAACATACTGCCAGCGTTTTTATCGAAGTCTGCGAAAGCCTGCGCCGCGTCATTGAATTTATAAATATTAGTTATAACATCGTCGAGCTTCAAGCCCTGATCTTTCACAACGTCTATTAATTCCTTAAAGTCCTTCGTCATTGCGTTGCGTGAGCCGTAAATATTTAATTCTTTCTTCTGAATTATCGTGAAGTCTAAATCGATATTATGCTTGCCTACGCCGATAACTGCGACGCGGCCGCCGAAACAAGCTGCGTCAAGGCAATTCTGCAAAGTTGACGGCAGACCGACGCACTCGACAGTGACGTCAAAGCCGTTATTATCCGTGACTTCTTTCCAAGCTTTAGCAAATTCTTCAGGACTTGAATTTAAAATCTTGCCGTCAAGGCCAAAGCGCATTGCGTACTCTAATTTCTTAGGCGCAACGTCGCAAATCCAAACTTTAGCGCCGCGTGACTTAGCAGCTATTGCCGCAAGTACGCCTATTGTACCAGCACCGACGACTAACACATTATCGCCTGCTTTAACGCCTGCCCTTTGAATGCCGTGATAGCCGATGCAAAACGGCTCGATTAACGCTAAAATTTTCGGCTCAAGCCCTTTGCCGTCAATTAATCTCTCAATCGGCATGGCGACAAGCTCAGCAAAGCCGCCCTCACGCTGCACGCCCATAGTCTGATTAGACATGCACGCATTCACTAAGCCATGGCCGCATGAATAACAATGGCCGCAGTTAAAGTACGGGTTCGCCGTCACTATATCGCCGGCTTTAAAGCCCTGCGCGTTCTCGCCTATCTCAACTATCTCAGCGCTGAACTCATGGCCGGGCACTCGGGGATATGACATGTAGGCATTGCTGCCCCTGAACGAATTTAAATCGCTGCCGCAGATGCCACCGAATAAAGGCCTAATCAGTGCCTCACCCGGCTTAAGTTTCGGCTCTGGCAAGTCCCGTATCTCAACCTGCCCGGGCTTGACGATAACAAACGCTTTCATAACTCAACACAGCTCCTTATTTATAAATTTATTAATCAATCTTAAGCACTTTAAACTCACCGGCTAATTCAACGGCGTTCTTCAACATCTCGCACGGCACTTCGCGGCTGTTTAATATAACTTCTATAAATTTATCATCTTTAAATATCACGTCCGACACAGCGCTTATTGCCTTCAAGCTCTTAATAATTTTTAATTTGTCTTCATCTTTAATAATATTAATATTCTCAATATAGACTGCGTTATAGTCTATGCGCTCGATCTTAAATATCACAGGCCGCGTGCCGTCGCTGCAGCAAGCTATCATCATGCGCTCGTCGTTCGTCCAGTGCCGCATGATGCTGCCGCCTTGCAAGGCTGTATAAATATAACGTGCTATAGCGTCCCACGCTTCAGAGCAATGCGGGAAATTTTTTCCGCCTGCAGTGCTTAAGCTTAAGCTATTAGCTTTGCTCAACGTGTTTAGGCCGCAGTGCCAAAAATCATCCCGCGTATCGTAGCGCTCAAAGATAAATTCGTCGCCGACTTCATAGCACGGACACGGCCCGGAGTTCGGGTCGGCTAAATATTTTTCCTGAAGGTCCGCATAACACTTCTTGTCTATCACAGTGACTTTGCATTTATGCTGCATGAACGACCGCGCCCTTTCTCTTAATTTAATTTATTAATTATTTAAATTATATTAAAACTAAATTTAAATTTAAATTAATTAAATTACTTAAATTAATTTTGCAAATAAAAAACGGGACGGCAAGCTTAAATTTTTTGCATAAGCTGCCGCCCCGCGTTTTAAATTTTAAATTAAATTTATTTAAGCTCTAATTTAAACTCACTGAATTTATAATTATTAATATACTCGCTCTCGGAGCAAGGCGTAAAGTGGCCGGTCTCATTTAAATTTAAATTTAAAATATCTTTAAGTTTATTTAAATCTAAATTGCCTGAGCCTAACGCAGCTATAACTGCATTAAGAGCCAGAGCGCCGCCGGTCTGAAGCGTCACAGTCTCAGCGCGTATCATGTCGGCCTTGATTTGATTCCATAACGCGTCGCGGCTGCCGCCTTCTGTAATTATAATTTTATTCACAGGCGTTCCTGATGCGCGGCATCTATCTGCGATCTCACCGTACTCACCGGCTATTGCTTCAAGCACAGCACGCCACAGCACAAACTGATTTGTATTCAAGTCCATATTTAAGAAACAGCCCCGCACGTTCTCATTGCCTGACCCGACAGGGCCGCCCGTCAGCCACGGCAAAAATCTTACGCCGCCTGCGCCGGCCGGAATATTATTATCTATTATGCCCTGCGTTAAATATTTATAATAATTATCGTCGCCGGCCTTGCCGCAAATATTATCCCTGAACCATCTTAAGGCCAAGCCGCCGGTGCGCACAAAGCCCCAGTAGAAATAAGTATCGGGCAGCGTGCCTGAGTTAAATATTAAATTATTGCCCTTCTTGCTCAAGCCCGGGACTATGCCGCTTGTCGATATGCAGAACATCGAGCAAGTTCCCGCTACATCAACAGCATGGCCGGCCTCAAAAACGCCGCAGGCTAACAGCGACTGCATCGTGTCGCCGGCGCCGGCGCAGACTTCTACCCCCGCAGGCAAGCCCGTCAAGTCCTCAAGCTCTTTAGTCGTCCGGCCTATAACATCCCACGGCTTTATTATCTTAGGCATTAAAGATTTATTTATATTTAATATCTCAAGCTGCTCGTCCGACCAGACTTTATTTATAACGTCATAGCCCAAGCCCCAGCCGCTCATCGCGCCGTGATCGATAAACGCATCGCTTGCTTTCACGCCCGCAAGCTTCATTAAGATATACGGCGCGTTGTGCATAAATTTATAAATATTTTTATTGCTAAAATTACTCAGCAGCCACCGCGCGTGCATCGCCGGAAATAAACAAAGCGGCTCTGGGTTGCCCGTCTCCTTTGCCCAGATCTCTAAATTTTTATTAGCTAAATCCAACGCGTCTTCTTGCGTCCGCGAGTCTAAATAATTTATGTAAGGCGTGACCGGCGTACCCTGCTCGTCAATACCGGCTATGCCGCAGATAATTCCGTCGCCCATCACGGCCTTAATTAAACTCAAATCAAAATCTTTCTCACGCAAGATTTTCACGCACTCGGCTATGCCTTTAACTGCCAATTCATAATATTCATTTATATCCATCTCGACCCAGCCGGGCTTGGGATAAAATAAATGCGTCGGGTTAGCAGTCTTGGCCAAGCACTCGCCGCTTAAAGTATACACGCCGACTTTGACGCTCTGCGTTCCGGCGTCAAAGCACAGATAAGCATTATTATTATTCATAACTTAATTAAGGCCGCATTAATGCAGCCTCTCACCCCTTCAACCTTTCTAATCTTAATAATTTTATTTATAATACTTCAAGCAAAACTCTCACAAAAAATATTGCTAATACGATTATCATAACAGGTCGGACGACTTTCGCGCCGCCCTTCTCAAATGAACGCGAGCCTATATAATTGCCTGCTATGTTAAACGCTCCGGCGATTAAGCCCGGGATAATTAATACTTTGCCGTTGAGAAAGAACACGGTCAAAGCCGCGTAGTTGCTCGCAAGATTTATTACTTTAGTAATGCCGTTAGCCTGAGTTAATTTTAAGTGCGCCGCTGACGTCAATAATAATATTAAGAACGTGCCGGTACCAGGGCCGTAGAAGCCGTCATACGCTCCGACTGCAAACGCAATTATCATGCTTAATATTAAAGTCTTATAACTATTAAACGGCTCTCTGTCATCGCGAAATGCTTTATCCTTCAGCACATAGAACGCAGTCGGCGGAATGATTATTAACATAATAATTTTAAACGCGTACTCGTTAATGCTTAACGCTAAACGCGTGCCGAACTGCGAGCCGATTAACGAGCATAACGCACATGATGCCGCAATTTTAAAATCAATATAGCCGTCCATTGCATATCTTGCAGTAGCCAAAGTCGTACCCATGCTCGAGCTTAATTTATTAGTCCCCAGTGCCATATGAACTGGGAAGCCCGCGAACATGTAGGCAGGCAGCGATAAAAATCCGCCGCCTCCGGCTATCGCATCAATCACTCCGGCAAGAAATACCAACGGGCAAATTATAAATAACGCGCTTAAATTAAATTCCATTTGCATCACATCTTTTTTAAAATTTAAAATAAAATTAGCAAGCAGCACCGCGCACCAGCTGCCTATAGCATAGCCCCATACGCCGACTAACATTGCAGGCAGGACTAAGCTGTTCCAGCCTTTAGAAATTGCCATAGCCGCTGCCGTAGTCGGACCGCCTGTCGTCGCATTGCAGGCAATTAAAATTTCTTCGAGATTTAATTTAAATAACTTGCCTAATATTAAGCTAACTATAATATTTATTAACACTGCGAACGTACAGAATATAAATAACATCGGGCTTTCCGTCAGCACTGCCTTAAGCGATGCCGGTGCGCCTATCACTACAAAAAATATATAGATTAACAGCGTGCCTATCTCTTGAGAGCCGTGCGCGTTCTCAAAAAATTTTGGAAATAAGCTCACGCAAATTACAGTCAGTGTAGTGACGATTAAATATTTGCTGCCTAAAATATCACGGGCGAATTTCGGCAAAGCCTGCGCCGCGTTAAAAAATTCCGCAATCTTGACTGACAAGGCCGTTAATATTAATCCGGCGGCCAAGACTTTTGCGATGTCAAGCAGCGATATATCATTGCGCCGCCAGTACTCGGCAGCCTTCATTTCAGCATCTTTATTATTATTTAAATCTAAAACTTCTTCATATTTAAATAGGCTTTTATAATGCGATCTAAAAAATTTTACGCTCGGAATAGTTAATAATATAAAGAAGCATATCGTCATGTTGAAATTGTCAGCTACTATGCCGGCGTTGATAACATTCTGTGACGCATTGAACTGCGCAGCCATTGCGACGTAATTTACAGTGCCGCCGATATACGTGCCTGTGATCATCGCGGCAACTTTATGCGGCTCGGGCAAAAATTTCATGAATATTAACAGCCCGAGTGCAACGCCGATTATAGTTCCAAGTGCCGAGATGTGAAACGCTAAGAAAGTCCGGCCGCTCGCCAGCCAAATTTTTTTTATGTCAGCTTTAAATAACATAATAGGCACGGCTAATAAAACTACATAGCTCCATACTGTGTCATAGACGGGACTATCGGTCGGAATTATATTTAAATTAGCTAAGAGCATCGCGCCGAGCAACGAAATTATTACGCCGCTTGCCTGCGCTGCCCATTTATAATTCTGCTCAAGCCATATGCTCACGGCTGCCCACGCCGTTATCACCGCCCATAGCGACCACGTATCATCCGGTGAGATTAAAGTATTCACGCTGCAAACACTCCTAATAAAATTTTAAATAATTAAAATTAATTAATATTATTGCATATTAACGCCCGTTATTTATAAAAGTTCAGTGCGTTATGATAAAATTAATTTAAATTAATTTTATTAATTTTTCTGGAGGAAATATTTTAATGGCACAAGTAGCAGACACTACAGATTTTTATGTAGGCTTGAAGTTTAGATGGCAGGACGGCATCTGGGAGATAGTCGAGTACGATCATCATAAAATGGGACGCGGCGGCGCGGTTGTGCGCACGAAACTTCGCAACGTTGAGACCGGCTCTATAGTTGAAAATTCATTCAAGCCGGGCGAGAAATTCGAGAGAATTATTTATGAAGAGAAGCCGGCGCAGTATAGTTATAAAGACGGCGACGATTATGTATTTATGGACTTAGCGACTTATGATCAGATGACTATATCGCCGCAGGTCTTGGGCGACGCTGCTAAATATTTAGTCGATAATTTAGAAATAAATCTTGAGGTCTTTGAAGGCAAGATCATGGGCATCGAATTGCCGAAGAGCGTAACGTTAAAAGTCGTTGAGACCGCGCCGAGCTTTAAGGGCGACACTGTCTCCGGCGGCGGCAAGCCTGCGACACTTGAGACCGGCCTTGTCGTAACCGTGCCGGTATTCATTGAGCCGGGCGAGGATATAGTAGTCGATACCAGAACCGGCAATTATCTTGAGCGTGCAAAGAAATAATTAAATTAAATTTTTAATTTAAATTTAAAAAGGAGGAGCCAGCTATGCCTGATGAGAATAATAACGCGCTTCTTGTCAATGATGACACAGGTCTTGACGGGACTATTCACATATCTGAGGACGTTATAGTCGAGCTTGTGCGCAAGACTATACAGGGCATAGCTAATATCCAAACGGCGGCGAAATTATCGTCGAAGTTCGGCCTTGGCCGCAAGGGCGAGGGCGGAATTAAAATCTCGTTTGAGAAAGAGAAAGATAAAGACAAAGATAAAAGCGGCGGCGATGTCCGGACTTTAATTATTGATGTTTATGTGTTAGTCAAGTACGGACGCCGCATACCGGACTTAGCTTGGGACGTTCAGGAAAAAATTAAATTAAATCTCGAGCGCTACACGGGCTACAGCGTCAAGGCCGTCAACGTAAACGTTCAGGGAATTTATATAGACGAGCAGGCCGAGCCTGAGCAAGTGATTTAATTTTAATTTTAGGCTTGAGGCTTAAGGAGTGATGAAATCATGTATTTTTTGTGGCAGCGCACGCCGTATGGAAGTCTAAGAATTTCATACGGGGGAATATGTGATTTTGTAAAGAGTTTCGCTGGGTTCTTGCCCCGTGCATCACGCTATAAAATTATTCTGCACGGCCTTGCTTTAAGCAAAGCGCAGGGCGAAGAGGACGCGGAGCTGACCCTGCTCGTCTCGTCAGTCTTAGACTTAAGCAATGACATCGGCTATGAGGAAACAGAGAGCGATTTTGAGCGTACGGCTTTAAATTTCTTTCAGCCCTTGGGCATCCGACCTAACATAGTTTGGTTCAGCCGCGCCAATCCCGGCACTGAATGGCTGGAGACGCGCTGGACAGTCTTAGCAAGTCCGTGGCTTTGGCTGATCTTAGCGTCGTGTATTGCGCTGGCAATCTATTCAGGCTTGGATACGCTTTTCTGGACGGCCTTCTGGGGACTTGCCGCATGGTTCACGGCGAGATTAATAAAATTTTTAACTAAAGAGAGCGTGCAGGGCCGCCGCATATTCTCCGTGCCCCAGACCCTGCATAATTCGCAGTAATTAATTAACGGGGGTAAGAATTATTAATAATAATATTAATAATAGCGCTGATAATAATAAGAAGAAGAATAAACGTATCAAGCCGGAGTTTAAGAACAAGCACAAGGCTCGGGAGCTTGCCGTGCAATTTTTATATTCGCTTGACAAGACGCAGAGCCGCAATGACTTTGACAGCGCATTTAATTTATTTTTTGATTTAGTCGCTTATAACGCAATAACTATAACTGACGAGGCTATGATAGCTGAGATTAAAGATTATTGTAAATTCTTAGCTCAAGGCACTTGGGACGCAAAATATAAAATAGACGAAATTTTATTAAGAGCTGTTGCCGGTTGGAGACCTGACAGCATGAATGCGGTTGACTTGGCCATACTGCGCTTAACTATATTTGAAAGTTTTTTAAGCTTGAAGCTTGAATTAAAGCCGGCCATAAGCGAGGCAGTGAGCATAGCCCGCTTATTCGGCGCTGACAAATCGCCGCGGTTCGTTCACGGCGCGATCGCAAAAATTGCTGAGTATTTAAATATAAATCAAAGCGAGGCATAAATTTAAATTATGGATATAAATAATAATAAAATGCTTCAGGCCGTTACATGGGACGATGAGCAGCAGGCGGTTATATTATTGGATCAACGAGCCTTGCCTGATGCTGAGAGATATATTATATGCAGTTCGGTTGAGCAAGCTGCTAATGCTATCGAGAATATGACAGTGCGCGGCGCACCGGCGATAGGCATAGCTGCCGCTTACGGAATTGCGCTGGCAGCTGTAAATGCTGAGCGTTTGGAAATAGAAATATCTGCAAATCAAGATTATAAATTAAAGATAATTAATCAGGCATTTGATAGATTAGCTAAGACCCGTCCGACTGCCGTAAATTTATTCACGGCGCTTGAGCGCATGAAAGCATGTCTCGAGCGTTCTAAAAATAATTTAAAGTTAAGCAATATATTATTAGAAGAAGCTAAATTAATTCATAGTGAAGATATTGCGAATAATAAGCGCATGGGCGAGCTTGGAGCTGAATTATTGCCGGATGATGCAGTGATATTAACGCACTGCAACGCTGGAGCTATTGCGACCGGCGGCCACGGCACGGCGTTAGGAGTTTTGAGAAGTGCAAGGGATGCAGGCAAGAAGATTAAAGTCTATGCCGACGAGACGCGGCCATTATTTCAAGGCGCAAGATTAACAGCGTGGGAACTTGCCCGCGATAATTTTGACGTGACTTTAATCACTGACAGCATGGCAGCCGCATTAATGAAAAGTAAAAAAATTGATGCGGTGATAGTCGGCGCAGACAGAATTGCGAAGAACGGCGACACTGCAAATAAAATCGGCACGTATGGCCTTTCTGTCATAGCTAAGGCACACGGCGTGCCGTTTTATATTGCTGCGCCGTTTACAACGCTTGACTTCAAGGCTGAGACCGGCGCTGACATCCCGATTGAAGAACGCAGTGAAAGCGAGATGCGGATATTAATTAATAATCAGCATGTGCCGGACAGCGTGAAAGTTTGGAACCCAGCGTTTGATGTCACGCCTCACGAAAATATTACGGCTATCATCACAGAAAGAGGCGTATTCTTCCCGCCGTTTAAATTTTAATTAATTTTTAAATTTTAAAAAAATAGCTTAATTAAATAAATTTAAGGAGGCTTTATTATGTCAAAAAAGTTTTTGTTGTTAGTGCTTGCCGCGTTGCTTGCCGCAGTTTTAACGTCGTGGGCTTACGCTGACGAGGCGGCAGCTCCGGCAGTTGATACGTCAGCGCTTGAGAGTGCTATTAACAGCGCGGCGAACGTCACTGCGCGCGAAGCGGAGTTAGCTGCTCGTGAGGCAGACTTAGGCAAGCGTGAGATCGAGTTAGTGCGCAAGGCTCGTGAGCTTAACGGCACGTCCGGCGTGTTAGTCGGCCGGGAGACGCAGCTTGCGAAGCGCGAACTTGAAATCACCGCGCGTGAAGCTGACTTAGCACGCCGTGAGGCTGAACTTGCGCGTAAGACTGCCGAGCTGCCGGATGCGACTGCTGAGATAGCGAAGCGCGAGAGCGAGTTAAGCAAGCGCGAAGAGGCGTTAGCTGCCCGTGAAGCCGAGTTGTTAAAGACCAGCGACGCTAAGAAATTAACAGATGAGTTCGCACTGCGCGAACAGGCGTTGATCAAGCGTGAGGAAGATCAGGCCAAGCGTGAGGCCGAGGCTAACAGACTTGATGAATTAGCTAAAAAATTAGCCGACCGTGAGGCAAATTTAGCTCAGAGCGAGAAAGAATTTGCTGATAGAGAAGGCGCATTAAACGCTAAGGCTAAAGAACTTGAAGAGCTTGAAGCGAAGTTAAATGCTCATGCGGACGAGCTGGGCGGCCTTGAGGCAAGTTTAAATGCTAAGAGCGGCGAGCTTGACAGCAAAGCAGCTGAAATTTCCCAGCGCGACAAAGTGCTTGCGGGCAAAGAGACCGAGTTTAAAGTCAGAGCCGAGCGCGTAGCTGCCCGTGAGAATTTACTCGCTGAGATACCGGGCTTTAATCCTGACACTGCAACTGAAAGCACTATAATTTATACGTTTGGATTAAGCAAGGCCGAGCGCGACGCAGTGAAAGCATTGCATGACAACGGCGCGGCGAAGTTTAGAAATAATAGAATTACGCAGGCTTATGACGACTTCGTAAAGGCAGCCGAGCTTCAGCCCAGAGTGAATTATTTGTCAGCTTACTGGGCAGCGGCAGCAGCCGAGAGACTTAGGAACAGACGCGACGACGCCGTAAACTGGGTGAATAAAGCTTTAGCTATAAATCCCAACTATAAGCCGGCTCAGGAATTAAAGAAGAGACTTGAAAGAGCGCCGGCCCCGGCAAATCCTCCGGTAAGACCTCAAAGAAGACCCCAGCAGCCCCAGCGCAAGCGCTAATTAAAATTAAAATTTAATATTATTTATTATTCTTTTAACTTTAACGCTGCGAGCTTGAATTTATTTTAAGCTTGCAGCGTTTATTTAAAAATTTTTATTTAAATAAATTAGGAGATTAATAATAAAATGATTAAACTTGATGACATAGTTGTAAAGTTCGGAGAATTTGAAGCGCTGCATAATATCAGCGTGCATGTTAAAGAGGGCGAGTTCTTTACGTTCCTTGGGCCGAGCGGCTGCGGCAAGACTACGACCCTGCGCACTATAACCGGCTTTATAGATCCGGTCGGCGGCACTGTCTTAATGCGCGGCGAGGATATAACTCACAGGCCGGTTGAGAAGCGCAATATCGGCATAGTCTTCCAATCTTACGCTTTATTCCCGACAATGACAGTACGCGATAATATAGCTTTCGGGCTTAAGATTAAAAAAGTAAATAAAGCCGAGATAGACGAGCGCGTTAATGTGATAGCCAAGAAAGTTGATTTGTCGCAGGAGCAGCTTGAAAAGGCAGTAAGTCAGCTGTCGGGCGGTCAGCAGCAGCGCGTGGCAATAGCCCGAGCGCTTGTTACCAATCCGGCGATAATCTGCATGGATGAGCCGCTGAGCAATCTTGATGCAAAGCTGCGCGTGCAGCTGCGCAATGAATTAAAGCGTATGCAGCGCGAATTTGGAATTACGACTATTTACGTCACTCATGACCAAGAAGAGGCCTTGACGCTTTCAGATAGAATTGCAGTGTTTAATAAAGGCTATATCGAGCAGATCGGCACGCCCAATGAGATTTATAATCACTCTAAGACAGAATTTGTCGCGAATTTTATAGGCGATATTAACAGGCTTGAACCTGAGATAGTTAATAATCTTAAGCTTGATAATAATAAAAAGCATTTTATCAGGCTTGAGCGGGTGCGCGTCCTGCGTGAGAAAAATAATAATGATTTAGAGCTTGACGGCGTAGTCGAAAGTCAGGAGTATTACGGGCTGTATATTAAATATGCGATTAAGGCCGGCGGCCAAGTCTTAAAAGTAATCGAGAAGAACGACGGAATAAATATTTATGAGCCCGGCGAGAAAGTCATAGCCGGAATAAATTTAAATGACGTTATGTCATATGACGCGTAAAGGCGGTGAGCCCTGAATGGAACTTAATAATAATAATAAATTTAATTTTAATTTAGAATTTGCATTAAAAATATTTCTGGGCTTTTTATTTTTGTATTTATTTTTAGGCTTCATGATCGCGCCGTGCTTAAATACTTTAACGTCGATATTCACGACGCGCGGGCCTGACGGCAATATTGACCCGCTGGCCGTAATAAAATTTTTCTGGGCCGGCACGATGCCGTCGTTCGTTTGGAACTCGCTCAAGCTTGCCGTGTGCCTTGTCATAACAGTAAATATAGTCGGCATAAGCATAGTTTTATTAACAGAATATTTTGATATAAAAGGCGCAAATATTTTGCGCTTAGGCTACATGACGACTTTAATTTACTCAGGCGTTGCGTTAGTCACCGGCTACCAGTTTTTGTACGACAGCAACGGCATGATAACTACATGGCTCGCCCAGTACTTCCCGACGTTAAACCGTCAATGGTTCTCAGGCTTTAACGCAGTGTTATTCACGATGACTTTTGCCTGTACGTCTAATCACGCTTTGTTTTTGCGAAATGCTATACGCGGCATTGACTATAATACGGTCGAAGCAGCGCGCAACATGGGCGCAAGTCCGTTCAGAGTTTTATTCAGCGTCGTCATGCCGACTTTACTGCCGACTTTATTCTCGCTCACAGTCATGACGTTTATAACCGGCTTATGCGCGATGTCAGCGCCGACACTGTTAGGTTATAACTCGATTAATCCCGAGATAGTAAGACTTGCAGGCTCGTCTATTGCCGAC
Organism: Synergistaceae bacterium; assembly: GCA_017470785.1. Taxonomy (GTDB): domain Bacteria; phylum Synergistota; class Synergistia; order Synergistales; family Aminobacteriaceae; genus JAFUXM01. The sequence continues at coordinate 6,935 of JAFUXM010000090.1, read as the reverse complement.
GAAGCTTTCCCGCAGGCCCGCGCAGCGTTATTAAGCGTCATACTTGCGATGTTCACGATAATTTTGTTAAGCATATTAAATTATTATGAACGCAAAGGCCATTATCTGTCTGTCTCTAAGACCAAAGCAAAATTAATTAAGCAAAAAATTCATAATAAGACTGCTAATATCATGGCGCATATTTACGCTTATGTATTATTTATAATTTACATGACGCCGGTCGTTATGATAATTTTATTCTCATTCCAGAATTATCCGGCCATTAGATCTAAGATGCTTAACGTTAAAGATTGGACGCTTGTAAATTATTTTGGCAGTCAGGACTATGAATATATGACGTCGCGCGGCCGCTTAAGAACGCGTACAGGCTCTATATCCGGCGTGTTCTCGAACTCTGATGCGGTCGGCGGTATAAGATTATCGTTTATAATGTCTGCAATCGCAGCAGCTGTTGCCTGCGTCATAGTCGTAATAGCCGTTAGCTATATCTTTAAGCATCGCAACAAAATGCGGGCGGTTGTGACAGAAAGCTGTCTATTATTCCCATGGCTGTTACCTACTATCTTAATTTGCTACTCGTTCAGAATTTTCTTTAATAAAGAAATCTGGTACGTGTTCGGCAATAATTTATACTGGCGCGAGAACGTGAGATTTTTAATTATCATGGCCTATATAGTTGTAAAATTGCCGTTTGCATTGCGAATGATTAAAGCGGCGTTCTATGCCATTGACGATGAGCTTGACGACGCAGCGAGAAACTTAGGAGCGTCGCAGGTCTATACGTTCTTGAAAGTAAAATTGCCTATCATACTTCCCAGCGTGCTTGCAGTGTTTGCGTTAAACTTTAATGCGTTATTCACTGAGTATGACATGGGCGCTACGTTCCAATCGTCATACGGCAAGACCTACGCAATGATCATTCAAAATATGACGATGGAAGAAGGCCGCGAGGGCTATAACATCAACGCGTCGGGCAGGCGCTGCGCATCAACAGTATTTATTATGCTTGTGAGCGGCTTAATCTTATGGCTGGTCTATGGCCTTGGAGCTCGAGACTTAGGCGAGAGATTAGAAGCCCGCAAGAAATGGCGCAGACGCTGGGGTAAATTTAAAGGCACTGCCCGAGCCGGCGCAATGCTTGTAGCTAATATATTTAAATAATTTATTTAATTAAAATGCGATTATTACGAGATCCTAAAATGCTTTTGCTAACGCTGCCGGCCTTATTATGGGCGTTATCGTTTCATGAATTTTGTCACGGGCTGGCGGCAAAATTTGTAGGCGACCCGACGGCTGAACGGTCGGGCCGCTTATCGTTAAATCCTTTGGCGCACTTTGACTTAGTCGGAACTTTAATGCTGCTATTCGTAGGGTTCGGCTGGGCAAAGCCGGTGCCGATCAACATGCGCTACTTCAAGCATCCCAAGCGCGATTTAATTATCGTATCGCTTGCTGGCGTCGCAGGCAATATCTTAACGGCAGTGCTGACAGTTTTATTCTTTAAATATTTCGGTGAGAGCTGGTATAAATTAACGGGTATGAGCGGGATAATAATTTTACGTCAGATGGTGAATATTAATATGGGACTGGCGGCGTTTAATTTAATTCCAATTCCGCCGTTAGACGGCTCAAGAGTACTCGAGGCGTTTCTGCCTTATAAATATATGCCGTATTATTATTGGCTTGAGCAGCGCGGCACGATAATTTTATTAATTTTATTATTGACCGGCTTCATTGACGTGTTATTCTATCCAATTATGAAGCTCTTATGGAGCATACTGCCGGGGTAATTAATATTTTTAAAAACAGCCGCCGCTAAACTTCGCGGCGGCTTAATAATTTAAATTTTAACTATAGCAACAAGCTTATTTGCCCTGAGCTGCTTTCATAAGCGCTGCGCCTGCGTTCCAAGCTTGGCCGGCTTTCTCAGCTGCTACATAATAGCCTGACTGGAACTGATCGAATATCAAAGCGTTTAACTTAACCGGATCGACTTTGCCGTTGTCGGCTAAGACTTTCTCGTCAGCGCTGACGTTAATTATTTTGCCTACAACAGCATGAATATTTTCGGTTGATGCGACTTCTGCAAGTTCGCATTCCATTGTGACAGGAAATTCCGTGATGACAGGCGCATCTACGTGAGCGCTCTTCTCGGCATGGCAGCCTGACTTCGCAAATTTATCGGGCATCTTGTTGCCGGTAGCAATACCGAAGAAGTCGGCCGGAGCCATGTGCTGCTTATCAGCGATGCTGACTGTGAACGCCTTTGTCTTGCGGATAGCTTTCGTAGTAGCATGATCTTCGTCTATAAATAAAGCGATCTTGTCGAGATCGCAGATCATGCCCCAAGCCGCATTCATGGCCTGAATGTTCCTGTTCTCGTCATATGCTGCGACAATCAATACCGGCATCGGAAATACCGCCGGCTGCTTGCCTAAATCTTTTCTCATTATAAATAAAGCACACCTTTCATGATTTTAAATTAATTAATATTATAATACGCCGCGAAATTAAATTTTTAATTTTAAATTTACTTAGAATATCACACGTGCTATTATTAATTAAAAATCTATAAATCGAGGTAATGACTTATGGAAATTATTTATTGGTCAGATTATGCTTGTCCGTATTGCTACATCGGTGAGACGCATCTTAAAAAAGCTATTGCAAATTTGAATTTAACTGGGCAGGTTGAATTGGAGATGCTGGCGTTTGAACTTGATCCTGAAGCAAGCAAAGAATATACGGGTACAACTGTCGAACGCTTTGCAAAGAAATATGGGCTGAGCCTTGCTGATGCTGATAAACGAATTGAAAGCATTTCGGAGATTGGACGGGCTGCCGGTCTTGATTTTAAATATGCTGAGACGCGTTACACTAATACGTTCGATGCGCACCGGCTGACGAAGCTTGCGCGGCAGCATGACGCAAAGCTTGCAGATTGCATAGCAGAAAGATTTTATAAGGCATATTTCACTGAGGGCTTGGAGCTTGCCGATCACGAAGTGCTTACGCGGATTGCAGCTGAAGAAGGCATGGATGAAAGCGAAGTTAGTGAGCTGTTAAAATCAGATAAATTCAGCGATGAAGTGCGGCTGGACGAACGTGAAGCTCGGCGGTACGGCGTTCATTCTGTGCCGTACTTTGTAATAGCTAATAAATATGCAGTCCCGGGCGCAATGCCGGTAGATGTAATAGAGCGGATTTTAAAAGACGTGATTAAAGAAAATCAAGATAAAGCATTAGCTGAGCAAGGCATGAGCTGCGGGCCTGACGGCTGCAAGTTCGAGAGTTAGCGCTGATTGCTGATTATGAATGTTTATAAAATTCAAGTGCGGGGATATTTTGAGGTCAACAGCTATTTTTTAATCGATGAGGCGACAGGCCACGGATTTTTGATTGACCCCGGCGCTCAGGGCGATGAACTTGCCGGAATTATAAAACATCAAGCTTGGACGATTGAGAAGATTTTGCTTACGCACGGCCATTTTGATCACACCGGCGGCATAGATGCACTAAATAGACAGTTGGATATTCCGGTTTATATTCATGAGGCCGGTGCGGCTTACTTGACTGACACTATGCTGAATTTATCGGCAGCCTGCGGCGAGTGCGTAGTTGTGAACGGCGCAAATTTCTTCAGTGACGGCGAAATATTTTCGTTGAACGAAAATCGAGACGTTTTACAGGCCATGCATACGCCGGGCCACACGCCGGATTCAACTACGTTCTATGACGCAGAAGACGGCATTGCCTTTGTCGGTGATACGATTTTCCGCGGCAGCATCGGCACAGCCCAGTACCCGGGCGGCAATGGCTATGATCTTGTGCAAAGCATACGCGAACGCATTTTCGCATTGCCTCAAGATACAGTGCTGTATTCAGGCCATTCCGAACCTACAACTGTTAAAATCGAGAGCGCAAGATATATGTTATAGCGTTATAGCTAAAGGCAGGGCGAAATGTTTATTTTCGTCCTGCTTTTAAATTAAATATAAAAATATTATGCTTTTCCGCAAAATCAACACTTATATTTATTTTTGAAAATCTCTATAATAAAAATTAAATTTAATAGCCTTGAGGCAAGAGCTAAAATTTATGTTTAATAAACTAGAGATACTGCAAAAATATTTTAATTATGATAATTTCCTGCCCGGGCAGGGCGAGTTCATAGATGCGCTGTTATCGCACCGCGATGCAGTGGGCATCATGCCGACGGGCGGCGGCAAGAGCTTGTGCTATCAAGTGCCAGCGTTAATATTGGACGGCGTGACGCTTGTCATATCGCCTTTAATATCTTTAATGAAGGATCAAGTCGAGGCGTTGAGCGATGCGCATATTCCAGCTGCGTTTATAAATTCAAGCCTTGATATTAATGCTTATCATGAAATTTTAGATAAGGCTTTAAAGCAAGAATATAAAATAATTTACGCGGCGCCGGAGAGAATTTTGACGCAGGGCTTTTTAAATTTTGCTGTCAGGCTTAATATATCTTTAATCGCAGTTGACGAAGCGCACTGCGTCTCACAGTGGGGTCAGAATTTCAGGCCGGATTATTTAAAAATTGCCCAGTTCAGAGAATTTTTAAACGCAAATAATATAAAGCCGCCGATCGGCGCGTTCACGGCAACTGCAACTGAGATCATACGCGATGACATTAAAAAATTATTGAATTTAAACGAGCCTTTGTGCATCACGACGGGCTTTGACCGGCCGAATTTAAGATTTGAAGTAATTCATATTAAGTCACGCGACAAGATACATAATTTAATAGAATTTATAAAGTCCAAACATCAAGCTCACAGCGGGATAGTTTACTGTTCGAGCCGCAAGAAAGTCGAGGCCGTGTGCGATGAGCTGTGCAGGCGCGGCATAAAGGCCGTACGCTATCACGCTGGCCTTGAGCTTGAAGAGCGCGAAGTTAATCAAGAGAAATTTATAAATAATAAAGTAAAAATTATCGTTGCGACTAACGCGTTTGGAATGGGAATAGACAAGCCGGACGTGAGGTTCGTCGTACATTACAACATGCCGAAGGATATCGAGGGCTATTATCAAGAGGCTGGGCGCGCGGGCCGCGACGGCTTGCCGGCTGACTGCTTATTAATGTTTGACACAGGCGATATTATGTTAGCCAAATATTTTATAGCTCAAAATTATGAGCGCTCACTCGAGAACGAGATGCTAAGCGATGAGCAGCGCGAATTTATACGCAAACGCGATAACTGGCGCTTAGCTCAGATAGAAAATTACTGCAAGACGCAGGGCTGCTTAAGGGCATATTTACTGCGCTACTTCGGCGAGACCCCGCCCAGCCGGTGCAGCTGCTGCGGCAACTGCGACAAAGTCAATGCGTTTAAGGCAAAGTTAAATTTAAAGCTTGATAAGCGCGATAAATCACGCGCTGAAAAATACGCAAAATATAATCAGCAGGATAAAATTATTTTAGATAATAATAATGTAAAAGATATAACTATCGAGGCGCAGAAAATTTTGTCGGCTGTGTACAGGGTTGAATTGAAGTTCGGCGCGGGCTTGGGCATCGGCGCGGTAATAAAATTGCTGACAGGCTCACAGGACGAGATTGTGTTTAAGTTAAGGCTGAATGAAATTAAAACTTACGGTGCAATGCGCGGCTATTCTGAAAATACTATCAAAAATTATATAGATTACTTAATAGAGCACGGCTATTTATATTTAACTTCAGGCAAATATTCGAGCCTCTGCACTGTGCCGGCAAAACGCAATGCAGTATTTCACGGTGAGAAAGTTGAATTTGAAATTAAAAAATCTGCAAGCGGTTATAATAGAAGCACAAGGCCGGCTATGCAAATTTTCAAACTCGATGACGACAGCCGTAATTAAAGAATTATTTAACGCGCTATCATTCACGCTGTAATTATTTATTAAATTTAAATTTAAATTTATTATTGACAAAAATTTTTAATCACGCTAAAATTACTTAGAATTTTTTGCGCAAAAGGCGTTCAGTAATTCAAATGAAATTTGCGTGAGAATTTTACGGAAATTTTAAAAATTTTCGCTTGCAACGCAAAAAATTGCGTGATATAATTACGCAAAACTTAAGCAGAAAGTCGGGTGACGGAAACATGAAGTGTGATACAATGGTATGCGGTATGCGGTATGCGGTATGCGGTATGCGGTATGCGGTATGCGGGGAGCATTGCGCACAATTACAGTTCATGCACGTCAGTCGCTCAAGCTTCAAGCTGCGTTAGGCAAAATTATTCCGGCCTAAATAGTTCAAGTCTTAATTATTCAAATCCAAATTTTAAATTTAATTCGGCTCTTGCTTCGTTAGCAGCAAGATTATTTTTGCGCGTTCAAAATTTGCCCAGCCTAAAGTCAATGCAGGCTGGGCTGTTTGCGCTTGCATTAACCGCGGCCGCCGGCCTTAACCTTAACAAAGGGGGCTGAGACCGCAAAGCACACTGCTATTAATTAACTTGCCCGAAAAATTATGACAAATAAATTTGAGGGAAAATTCACGAGGCTCACAGCAACATGTTTTATTTATTTTAACTTGATTTAAACAGGAGGTAGAAAATTTTATTATGAGAAAGGAATTTAAGGCAGTATTGCTTGCTTTGCTGGCATTGCTTGCGCTGGCCGGCGCGGTCTTCGCAGCTGGAGAGTCAGCTGCTGCAACAACACCTGCGCCTGATGCTGAAGACGCGTCCTTGATTGTCAACCTTGACACTGGCAAAGCAGCATCTGGAACTGATGCAGCTGTCAACGTCATTGAGGGCAATGTTGCAGGCACACCGACGGATGCGTTGACGTTCTCCGATGCAAGCAAATCATCGGTCACGGCTGGCACCGCAAGTGCCGTTTTACTTGCTCTAACTAGCACCCATGCGGATGTATCTACAATTGCCGCTGTCAAAATCACCGATGCAGGCGTGCTCGAGGCG
>JAFUXM010000089.1 GCA_017470785.1 Synergistaceae bacterium | reverse complement strand
CGAGATAAAGGCCGGCGATGTATTCACGGTTGACGGGGCGAGTTTTTATGAAATCGCAAGTGTAACGAGCAGCACCGAGTTAAATTTAAAGACACAGTTTCAGGGCGAGACATGCGAGGGGCAAAGCTACGCAATTATCCCGAGGGTTCATGCGGTCATGCAGGCGGAGATAGCCGCGAGGCTTGAGACGCTGCTTGCCGAATGGGAGAACGCGGGCATAACGCCCGAGGATTTGTATAGGGCGATTGATATTGTTATTCCCATCAATGCATGGAAGTCAAGCTTTGACGGCTCGAGCGAGTATGCATATTGCGCTGATTTGCAGAGCGATTTAATTACATCAAGCATGACGCCTATCGTAAGCGTTTATCCCGCGTCAATGCAGGCAGCGCAGGCAGCGGGGCTATGCAGCTTCGCCATGACGCTCGATAAGACTTTGCGGTTTTACTCGCGGTCTATCCCCACGGGCGATATTTCAGCCAGCGCATTGTTATTAGGCAGCTTGAACGACAGTTCGGAACAGCCGGCCTATATTCCGATAGCGAGCGAGACTACAGTAGGCGTGATTAAGGCAGGACGCGGCTTAAATATCGAGAGCGACGGCACGGCCAATGTTGATGTTGATGACGAGGTCGTCGGCACTGAGATGGAGAAACTGACTGCATCAAATACACAGGTCAGCAGCATGTTGGACAGAGTGTTCGGCGATTAATTTATTTTATTTACTTAACAAGACATAACGCGGGCAGCCATACCGCTTATGATAAATAAATTAATCCTAAAAGGAGGAATGTATTATGGCTAATGAAAATCTCTACACAAATCTTGAGCAGTTAGAACTGCTTGCACAGCGCACGAAGGATGCTATTCCGGTTAACGTCAGCGACCTTGAGAACGACAGCGGTTACCAGACCGCAGCACAGGATTAAATGCCTGAATGGCATTTAAATCAATTTTAATCCCATTCAGGGATTAAATCCTGCAAGGCTGAGGCGGCGATTAACGCGAAAGATTAAATGCCTAAATGGCATTTAAATTGCGGCCTGCAAGGTCAGCAGCGTATTCGACTACAAGGGGTCTATCGCCTTTGCTGAACTTCTGCCCGCGTTGTTGATTGCAGACAACGTCGGCGACGTGTACAACATCAGCGACGCGTTTACATCCACAGCGGACTTCATCGAGGGAGCTGGGACGAAGCATCCGGCAGGGTCTAACGTCGTTATCGTCAAGACCGGAACGGACGAGAGCCCTGTTTACAAGTTCGACGTCATGGGCGGCGACATGGCAGGCTTCGCGGCGCTTGTCAGCGGCGCAACCAACGGCAACTTAGCGGGCGTTGATGCGAATGGCCAGTATACCGATTCCGGCATTGCCGCAAGCAGCGTCATGCAGAAGGCGACATCCGCCGTATCCGGCAATGTAGCAAGCTTCGACGCTAACGGCAACGCAGTTGACTCCAGCATCGCATCGGCTAACGTCATGCAGAAAGTCGCAAACGCAACCGCGAATAATTTCGCGGCTCTTGACGCTAACGGCAATGTTATCGACAGCGGAGCAAGGCTCGCTACCAACACTGAAGTAACGGCCATGCTTGACCGCGTATTCGGTGCAAGCTCGGGCAATTAACCTCAGCTTAATTTAGTTATTTTGGGCGGAGCTTATGCTTCGCCCATATTTTTTTAATATTAATTAAAATTAAGAATGGGGTGATTCCTGGTGAGCAGCGTTCCCGTGACACAGCTTGACCACTTAGAGGAGTGTGCGCAGCGCAGCAGTGACTACACGGCTGAAGTAGCAGCAACTGCCGTAAGCGCACTCAGGAGCATGGACGCGGCTAAGCTCGATAAGCCGTCGAATGTATCGGCGTCATTGCCTGCAAGCGGCTGGACACTCGATGCAAATGACACGTCAGGCTACCCGTATTACTATGACTTGGCCGTCACAGGCGTGACTGCTAATGACGTAGCGCATGTCAATATTAATTATACAAGTCAGAAGGCAGCGCTCGAGTGCGGCCTTTGTCCAACTAACAATACAATAGCAGGGTATATCCGCTTCTTTGCAGTAAATCAGCCGGCATCGGCAATATCAATCGACTACTGGATACTAAAACTATAGCAATTAAAATTATAATTTTGACACATGAGAGGAGAGTTCTATGAATGGCAAACGGCCCGGTTAACGTCAGCGGCAGCCCGGAGACATCAGCAAACATGTTAGACATGCCGTATGCTGCCGCAACACTTATATATACAGGAGTAAAGCAAAGTCCGGCGTGGATTAACTACGACGCAGCGAAGTTAGATATCAGCGGTGAGTTGTACGGTATTGAGGCGCGAGCCTATACAGTGAATTTTACACCCAAGGCAGGTTACATATGGCGTGACGGCACGCAAGAGAGTAAGAGCGCCGTCTGGCTTATCAATAAATCCCAAGTCACAGTCTCAATGGAGGCTAAGGAGGATCTACAGCCCTCGGATGGGCTGTAAGGTTGGACGATGCGGCGGTGACGGTCAGGCTTGCCTCTGGGACTCTTATATAGACTATAAACTAAATTATTATTAAATTAAATTAGAAGGAGACATAAACATGATAGGACCGGTAAATACAGGCGGGGGCGGGGATGCTTCTGCAGTAGCAGCGGAAGTCGGCGATCTTGAAAACTTGCCTACAACGGATAAATCAAGTATCGTTGCTGCGCTCATCGAGATTAATAATGCAGCATCCAACGCGGCGAGCACAGCGAGCGCGGCTCAGAGAGCCGCGAATACTAACACATCCGCAATAGGGGCACTCGAAGACCTGCAGACCACCGACAAGTCAAGTATAGTCGCCGCAATTAATGAGATCGCCGCAGGCGGGGGTGGCGGCAGCAGCAAGACAGACCCGCTGTTCACACTTACAGGTGAGGACTTAACGCTCGTGGACGCGTCAAACTATACGCTGACTATCGCAACTAAGATCGGCATTCCATGCACTGTCACGGCGGGGTACATCGGCGCGGGTGTATTCGCGGCTGCAAGCTCTGATAACTCAATTGTAACAACTTCAGTGAATAACAAGACACTGACCGTCACGGCCTTGCAGCCCGGCACTTGCACGATTTACTGCAACCTCAGTGAGACTGAGGAGTATAGTGGCGCAAGCGCGACAATTGCGGTTGAGGTTACGTCACCAGGTACGTTGGAGCAAGCAAGCTGGGCTGATATTAAAGCCATCGGCGCGGCTGGAACAGGCGCTAACTACTGGGACGTCGGCGACAGCAAGACAATCACGCTGAACGGCACGGTCGGCACGCTGGCGCTAAATAGCTTTAGCTGCAAGGTCTTCATACTCGACTTCAATTACCGCGGCGACAACGGCGTTTACTTCGGCGGGTTCAAGTCCACTGCGGGCGTTGATATTGCGCTGTGCGACAGCAAGCTTAACTCAACTTCAACCGACGGCACGAAGTACTTCAACATGAACCACTGGGGCAATGTGAATTACGGCGGGTGGAAGGGCTGCGACTTGCGCTACGACATCTTAGGCAGCACAGACAAAGCGCCGAGCGACTATGGCAAGGCTCACACGACGAGCTGCACCGGCTATGACGCAACGAGCGCTGCTATCACTAACCCAGTAGCTAATACACTCATGGCGGCGCTGCCTGCTGATTTACGCGCTGCACTGGCCGCATGGACGGTGTACACTGATAACTACGGCAATAGCAGCAACGTTGCGGCGAACGTCACGGCAAGCATTGACTACCTGCCGCTGCTGAGTGAGTTTGAGGTTCAGGGCGCGCGGACTTACGCCAACCAGTACGAGCAGAACTCGCAGGCGCAGATGGCGTACTATGCGAACGGCAACAGCAAGATTAAATACAAGCACAATGACACCGTGTCAGCTTGCTATTGGTGGGTGCGGTCGGCCTATTACACCAACGACACTAACTTCTGTAATGTGTACACCGATGGGTCGGCTTACTATGACGGCGCTTATCTTTCGCGGGGGCTGGTGCCTGCCTTCAAGATTTCCTAATCTAATATCTGACAAAATCAGGCCCGCGCAAGCGGGCCGTCAGATGTTGTATAATAATTACACAAGGAGGGGAGAAAGTTGTCGGTCTTAAAAAATAAACGGGGCGAAAGCAAGGCGCAGTATATCAACACTGCCAATGCGATATACAATGAGACGCTTGTTTTTGTGACACGGCTGTCGGCGCGGTATGCGCGGCTTATTGCTGCGGATATTATCAAATTGGCCGCTGAGGTCACGGATAATTGCGAGAAAGGAAACTCAATATTCCCATCAGACGCAGTTCGCAAAGAACTTCGAGAGCGTCATTTATTAGAGGCGAGAGCGTCATTGATGGCCTTGGACGTACATTTAGCCCGCGTGTATTCAATATTAATACAAAATCCGCAGGGCTGCTTTACGACTGCTTCAGACAATACTGTTGAGCCGTCTAAAGCGATAAAGCGGCTGGACAGTATGAGCCAATCATTAGGTGAGAAGATCGACGACTTGAACAGAATGCTGACGGAGTTATTAAAAAGTGATAAAAAGCGGTGACGCTTTTATTTAAAGATTTGGGTGTATCGCTATAAATTTATTTCTTGCTATTGGTGGGTGCGGTCGGCCAATTACAACAACAACAATAACTTCTGTAATGTGAACACCGATGGGTCGGCTAACAATAACAACGCAAATAATTCGCGGGGGCTGGTGCCTGCCTTCAAAGATTTTCAGCGGTCACATGGAGTAGCTTTTAGCGAAAGACGACCGATATTGAAGGGAGAGATACTACCCGAGCCGAAAGGCCGAAACCGCCGTCTGATACGGTTGCACGAACGCCGCTTTATCACAAGCGTGCATGGCTGGAGAAGGCGCTTACCTCCGGTTTCATGTGCAATAGTTAAGCAGGTTAGAGGCGCGATCCAAAGCCTGTACGGGCGGCGAATTTATTTTAATTATGAGCAGAAGAAAAGGCAGATACGAGCGCCGCATGTTTAAGCGCGGGCGTAATAAAGAATTAAGAGGAGAGGCTGTCGGTGGGCTTGCTGACATCTTTACGTTTCACGATATGTTCAAGCTTGGCCGCGTCTGCTGTAACGGCGTACGCTGGAAGCAAAGCACACAGAACTTTGAACGGCAT
>JAFUXM010000088.1 GCA_017470785.1 Synergistaceae bacterium | reverse complement strand
ATGCAATGCTCCCCGCATACCGCATACCGCATACCGCATACCGCATACCGCATACCGCATACCGCATACCGCATACCGCATACCGCATACCATTGTATCACATTTCATTTCTCCGTCACCCGACTTTCTACTTAAGTTTTGCGTAATTATATCACGCAATTTTTTGCGTTGCAAGCGCGAATTTTAAAAATTTCCGTAAATTTCTCACGCAAATTTCATTTAAATTGCTGAACGCTTTTCCTGCAAAAAATTCTAAGTAATTTTAGCGTGAATAAAATTTTTTGTCAATAAGAAATTTAAATTTAATTTTTAATTAATTGCATTAAAAAAAATTCCCCGTTAATTATAATTAATATAATCAACAGGGAATTTTAATTTTTAATTCAGCTTAGTTAAGCTTTAGCCCGAGCGCCTAAATATTGCAATGCGCATACAGCTCCCATTAAGACCAGGCCGATTATATCCGTAAGGCTGCCCGGTATCATCATGCAAAGGCCGCCGGCCGCCATGATAACTCTGAATATTATATTTAAATCTTTAAATAAATAGCCGTTGAGCGCGGCAGCCACTCCGAATATTCCCAGCAATGCCGTTATGCATATTACAGCGACTTCAAGGCAGATTAAAATATTATTTAACACCGGCCCTGCGTTCACGATCTGGAATATCGGCGCTAAATTCTCGAACAGCATCGCAGGTGTGAATGCGAATATATACGGCACTATGAACGCTGCGATTGCGAGACGCGTTGCGTTGAAGGCCGTGCGCATGGGCGGGGCTTTGGCTATCGCGCTGCCTGCATAGGCTGCAAGGGCAACCGGCGGCGTTATGTCCGCAACTATGCCGAAATAAAATACGAAGAAATGGGCGCAGATTTTAGGAATGCCGATAGCCGGCGCCATTAATATCGGAGCGCAGGTCGCGGCCATGATACAGTAATTAGCAGTCGTCGGCACGCCCATGCCTAAGATTATGCAGCATATCATAGTTAAGATTAACGCTATGAACGCGTGGCCGCCGGAAATATTTACAACCATGCTGATAAGCTCAGATGCAAGGCCGGTTGATGTAATGCAGCCTGCGACTAATCCGGCCATCGCGCAGGCGACTGCTACTGTGACAGTGCCCTTGCCGCCTGCCTCTAAAGCATCAATAAATTTCGTGAAAGTAATGCGGTCGTCTTTGTTGATAAGGCCGGCTAATATCGCAATGCCGATCGCAACAGCAGCTGAGAACTGCATCGTGTACATGTTGGTCGAGACCATCACGACTAAGACTATTAACGGCAATAATAAATATAATTTAGGAATAAAAGTTATAAATCTGGGCAGCTCTTCGCGCGGTATGCCCTTAAGCCCCAGTTTCTTTGCTTCAAGATGCACGGCGATATAAATTCCTGCGAAATATAAAACTGCCGGCAATATTGCCTTTAACGCAACTTGCGTATAAGGTATGCCCATGTACTCGGCCATTAAGAACGCGGCGGCACCCATTATAGGCGGCATGATCTGGCCGCCGGTTGACGCGGCAGCTTCGACAGCACCGGCGAACTCAGGCTTATAGCCCGTGCGCTTCATCATCGGAATAGTGATAGATCCGGTTGTGACGGTGTTGCCGACTGATGAGCCTGATACCATGCCGCACAAGGCCGAGCTTATGACTGCAACTTTTGCCGGGCCGCCGGCCGACGCACCGGCAAGCGCATTTGCTAAGTTAATAAAGAATGCTGAGATGCCAGTGCGCTCGAGGAACGCCCCGAATATTATAAATACGACTATATATTTTGCGCAGACTTCAATCGGCGTGCTGCGCAGCCCGTCACCGGTTGAATAATATAAATCATATATGACTTTGCCGAATCTCACTGTCGACAGCGCATAGAATAACAACACGCCGACTACGCATAGAATTGGAATGCCGACGCACCGCCTGCATAATTCCATAAGCGAAAAGATCGCCATTAAGGCCATTGCCATGTTAACAGCATAATTCGGATTTTTCGGGCTCGTGATTTTTAACGCGACTTTAATTATTGACTCAGCGTTCCACGCGAAATATATAAACGGCACTGCGCCCGCAAGCATTAGCAATATATCAAACCACGGTATATTATTAATGCGATTTTCAGTGCTTAGGCCTAAAGATATAGTGAACGAGTCAGAGCTCGGCAAACTTTCGCCTTTAACAACGCCGCCGCGCTTCACCGGATAATTTAAGTAGCCCAAAATTAAAATTAACGCTAAAAATATATTTAATCTGACTTCAGGCATTGCCGTGCTGAACAGCGTAACCCATATGCAGTACAGCGAGAACGCCGCCGATAATAATCTCACGGCCTGCTTCGGCACGCCTTCCCATACACGCGTATTGGACTCGCGGTCATATTTCTTCATGACAGCGTCGACGTCCTGCGCAATATCCTGCTGCGTTCTGATTTCTTCGTCCTGCATGATTTAACAGCCTCCTTTATTAAATAATATTTAAAATAAAAAACTGCGGCCGCAATATTTAATTTAAATACAGGGCCGCAGCAATTTAATTATAAATTTTTAATTTTAATAATTTTAAATTTTAAAAATTTATTTGCCGGTGACGTTAAGTCCCTTCTCGGCAAAATATTTAATTGCGCCGGGGTGATAAGGCACTGCCGTATAAGACACTGCGAAATTCAAATCAAGGTCATTGCCCTTCGCGTGAGCTGCAGCTATCGCATCTTTATTCTCGAATATTGCATACAAGAAATTATAGACGTCGGCTTCTCTCACGTCGTCGCGGGCTATGACTACTGCGCCGACTGCAACTGTCGTTACGTCCTCGTCAGTGTTGTAAACGTCTTTAGCTATGACATTCTTGCTGTAGTAGGGCGACTCGGCGATGAGCTTTAATATATGATCGTCATCAAAGCTGACTAAGTAAACTTTCTTGCTGGCAGCAAGCGAAGTCACGGCTGTAGTAGGCGCACCGGCGACTATAAATCCGGCGTCGATCTTGCCGTCTTGAAGAGCTTCAACGCTGTCGCCGAACGACTGATAAGTCGGCTGGATGTCTTTCTCGATGTCAAGGCCGTACGCTTTTAACACGTCAACGGCATTAAAATAAACGCCCGAGCCTGCCGCACCGACCGATACGACTTTGCCCTTCAGGTCAGCAACTGTTCTAATCTTGGGATCGAGCGTCACGATCTGCACCTGCTCCATGTATAAATTCGCGACTGTCGAGAAATTAGTAATTTTCTCTTCAAACAAGCGCATTCCTTTATACGCATATGCGCCGACGTCAGTCTGCACAAAGCCCAGCTGCGCATCATCATCGTCCATTGCCTCGATGTTGGCCTTAGATCCGCCTGATGTAATAGCCGTAACAGTCGTACTCGTTGTCTCGCCGACTTTGCCCGCTAACACGCCGCCGAAGCCGTAGTAAGTTCCCTGAGCGCCGCCAGTCGAGAAAATTAATTTAGTTCCGCCCGGCATTGGCTCTGCCATCGCCGCACCGGCTAACAACGCAAGCAACATAAACGCAACCGCAAATTTCTTCATTAAAGTTCACTCTCCCTTTGAAACAATAAAATTTAATTTATTTTACTCGTTTTATTAATCGCATGTCAAGCTGGCTTAAGCTAAAGATAAAGATAATAAAATAAAATTAATTATGCGTCCCGCGCCTTTATAAATTTTTAAGTTATAATACTAAAATAAATTTAGATTTAAAAATTTCAAAGAAGGAGGCAGTATGACATGAAGAAGTACATTTGCACGGTATGCGGCTATGTTTACGATCCTGCGGCTGGAGATCCTGACAGCGGCATCGCCCCGGGTACAGCGTTCGAAGATATTCCGGATGACTGGGTATGTCCGTTATGCGCCGTCGGCAAAGACATGTTCGAAGTTCAGGAATAATTTTAAAATTTTTATTACTTAATTACTTAATTAGCTGCGCAGCAAAAATTTTATTAATTAATTTAATTTATTAATTTAATTTTTTAACTTAGAAGAAAAGTGCGTAAGTCCGAGCTCGATTAGAAGCTTTGAACTTACGCACTTTTCGTTTGCAAAAAATTTATAAATTTATAATTTATATTTATATAAGAAGGAGAAGCAATTTATTTTGAGCAATAATAATTTATTTCTTGAGACTGAGCCGGTTGGAAGTTTGATGCGCAAGTACGCAGTGCCGTGCATTATCTCGCTGTTAGTCGGAGCGCTTTATAACATAGTTGATCAGATTTTTATCGCGAATGCAGATTATTTAGGTTCATACGGCAACGCGGCCAACACGGTCGTCTTCCCGTTGACTATAGTTGCGTTAGCCATAGCGTGTTTAATCGGCGACGGCTGCTGTGCGTTTGTAAGCATCAGCTTAGGATCACGCGACGCTAAGCGAGCCGGCGACTGCATCGGCAGCGCAGTTATATTATCTTTAATCTCCGGAATTTTAATTACGGCTTTGTATTTTATATTTAGTGATGATATTTTAACGTTCTTCGGAGGCCGCGTTAATCAAGAGACGTTTGATTTATCGCGCGAATATTTTTTCTGGATAAATTCCGGCATGATATTTTACGTCTTTGGTCAAGCAATGAATCCGGTTATACGCTCCGACGGCAGCCCGAAGTTTGCAATGGCCTCGACCTTGGCCGGTGCAATTTTAAATATAATCTTAGACCCGATATTTATATTTATTTTCAAATGGGGAATGATGGGCGCAGCAGTCGCAACGATACTCGGGCAAATCTTAACGGCCTTGCTTGCCGTGTATTATTTATTATTTAAAACTCAGGCCGTTAAATTAAATTTAAGTAATTTTAGAATTAATTTTAAATTAACGCGGCGGTATCTGCCTTTGGGCATATGCAGCTTCTTATCGCAAATCTCGCTCGTCGCGTCGATGGCCGCAGTAAACAACATGGCACATAAATACGGCGCTATAGATGCAATATTCGGTCAGCCTGAGTTCGCACAAATTCCAATGGCAGTTATCGGTATAGTCATGAAATTTTTTCAGATTGTTATATCTATAGTAGTCGGTATGGCGGCCGGCTGCATTCCAGTTGTAGGATTTAACGTCGGAGCTGGCCGCAATGACCGCGCAAGAAAGATTTTAGTTTATTTATTAACATGTGAGGCTCTTGTAGGATTAATAGCTTTTATAATAGTAGAACTTTTCCCGCGTGAGATTGCAGATGTATTCGGCGCAGCGTCCGAGAGCGTGCATTATGCAAATTTTGCTGTTAAATGCTTTAGAATTTATTTAAGTCTTGTGATATTAGCCTGCGTTAATAAAGCGGCGTTTATATTTTTACAGTCGCTTGGCAGACCGTGGCTCTCGACTATGTTATCGCTGGTGCGCGAGATAATTTTCGGTGTCGGCCTGACTGTCTTAATGCCAGCGCTGCCGTTTATCTACGGCCTCGATGGATTATTATGGTCAATGCCTGCATCTGATTTATTTACATTTATAATTTCTCTAATCGTAATTATTAAAGTCTATAAGCAGCTTGCCGATTAAAAATAATTTAAAAATTTAATTTGTGTTAATATAGCGTTGAGTTTAAAAATTTAAAAAAAATAAAATTAATTTAAGGGGATATAGACAATGGCCTTTAACGTTATGGATTTATTAGGCGCGATGATGACATCGGGCACAAGTTCGGCTGGCGCTGGCCGGGCGAGCAGTGCAGCCGGAAATTTAGAGAGTGCATTGGGCGGTCTTGGCAGTTTGTTAGGCGGCGGCAGTGCAAGCATGAGCGGCGGCCTTCAGGGCTTAATGGGAACTTTGTTAGGCGGCGGCCAGAGCATGATAAACAAAGCGGGTCAAGCGGTCGGCGGCAAAGATAACTTAGCGGCAGCTGGTCTCGGAGCGTTAATCGGCGCGTTGAGCGGCAAGTCCGGCTCAAGCTCTATGGGCGGTATCGGCGGCGGCTTGATGGGACTGTTAGGCATGATGGCGTTTAAGGCATTAACCGGCTCTAATAATAATACAAGTCAGGCGCAGCAAGAGCAGATTGCGCAGAGCATAGCGTCACGCAGCGAGCAGCAGGTGGCAAGCGACGCGGAAGTAATTTTGACCGCAATGATTGATGCAGCCAAGGCCGACGGCCAAGTTGACGCCGAGGAGTTAGGCCGCATTACTGGCAAAATTAAATCAGCCGGTATAGGTCAGGACGGCATGAATTATTTAATCTCTAAGCTGCAGAGCCCGATGGAGACGAATAAAATTTTAGCGGCAGTGAACGGCAGGCCTGAACTTGCTGCGCAGGTTTACTCGGCGTCGCTTATGGCAATAGATGTAGATACTCAAGCCGAGAAGAGATATTTAGCAGGTCTTGCTAACGCAATGGGCTTATCTCAGAGCGTGGTAAATAATATCGAGCAAATCGTCGGGATGCAGAATTAATTTTAAATGCCAAGACGCAAAGCTAAGGCTAAAATAAAATCGTTTGTAGTCGTGACTGGAATGAGCGGCGCGGGTAAGACTGCCACGCTGAAAGTCCTTGAAGATTTTGGCTTCACGGCTGTCGATAATCTGCCGCCTGAATTGCTGCCCCAGCTGTTTAAATTATTAGCTAATAAGGCAGCAAATCAGCGTGGCGTTGCCGTCACGATAGATATTAGAAACGCCGGCAGCTCTGAAGAATTACTAAAGGCTTTGGACACGGTCGAGGCCGCAGGGCTGGCTTCTGTCAAAATAGTATTTTTAACTGCCTCGAACGAAGAATTATTAAGACGCTATGAAAAAACGCGCCGCGTCCATCCGTTTATAACTAAAAATATAAATAATATAAATAATTTAAACTCGGCCTCGTTATCGACTATTGACGGCATAAATCAGGAACGGGCGATATTAGCGCCGGTGCTTGCCAGAGCTAATATAGTTTTGGATACGAGTTTAATGGACTTAAGTCAGCACAGAGGCAGGCTATTAAAAGAATTTTTTGATAACGAGAACGACGAGGCCGGCGGCGGCATGTCATTATTAATAAGTTCATTTGGATTTAAGTACGGCGTGCCGCAGGACAGCAATTTTGTATTTGACGTTAGATGTCTGCCTAATCCGTATTATGTTGCCAAGCTTAGAAATTTAACAGGTGAGGACAGGCCGGTGCAGGATTATTTATTGCAGTTTCCCGAGACGTTAAGATTTTTAGGCCGGTCGCGCAGTTTTTTGGACTTTGCAATTCCTGAATATTTTAGCAGCGTTAAAGGGCAGCTGCATATTGCAGTGGGCTGCACGGGCGGCCGTCATAGGTCAGTTGCGTTAGCCCGCTGGCTGTTCGATGCGTATTCACAGACGTTTAAAGGCGCGACTGTCTTTCATCGTGACAAAGATTTATAAATTAAAAAAATGCCGGACTGGGCTTTAGGATTTTTACTCGGAATTTTCACGGCCTTATTTTTATTAATTGCATTTGACTTCAGGCCGTTTAATAAGCGCGGCAGCAGCGCTATACGGGGCGCATTGACTAAGAAATTAGCGATGGGGCCGGTGATAGTTGCAATAGGCGGCGGCACTGGCCTTTCAACTTTGTTAAGAGGCATTAAGGGCTTCACGCGTAATATTACGGCTGTAGTAGCTGTGACTGACGAGGGCGGCAGCTCAGGGCGGATTAAAGCTGAGTGGGGAATGCTGCCGCCGGGCGACGTTCGCAACTGCATGGTTGCGTTAGCCGAGAACGATAATGAATTAAAGAAAATTTTGGATTTTAGGTTTGATCGGGGCGAGCTTGCAGGCCATAGCTTAGGCAATTTGTTATTATTAGCAGTCACTGAGTTATGCGGCGATTTTAGTGCAGCGGTCGAGCGGATGAATCACTTATTGGCGATACGAGGCCGCGTGCTGCCGGTGACAACCGAGGGTATCGCGCTGGCCGGCAAGACAGTGCATGACTTAAAAGTGCGCGGCGAGCTTGATATTTCACATCACGGCCACGAGTTAAGCGAGATATGGCTTGAGCCTTTAAACGCCAAGCCGCTTGATGATGTAATGCGTGCAGTTGATGACGCGGATATTATTTTATTAGGCCCGGGCAGTTTATTCACGAGCGTTATCCCCAACTTATTATTGCCGAGCTTTGCGCAGAAATTGCGCGATGCTCAAGTGCCTAAGATTTATATTTGCAACGTCATGACCCAGCCGGAAGAGACTGAAGGCATGAATATAGTTCAGCATTTGGACTGGGTGAGCGCGGCCTTGGGCGAAGTGCCGGACTGCATAGTCGTAAATTCAGAGCCGATACCGGACGAGATTATCGCGTCGTATCGGGAACAGGGCGCATCGCCGCTGTATCTTGACTATCATCAGCGCGAGGAAATTAAAACGCGTGGGTGTTTATGTATTGAAGCGCCGATAGCGTTAGTCTTCCCTGAGCAAAAAACGGTCAAGCATGATCCGGCTAAATTGGCCGCCGTGATATTTAAATTATGTCAGAGCCTGAATGATAATTATGCTTAGCATATCTGAGCTGTTATGGGACGAGTGGGCGTCGTTTAAATATGATGAGCCTGACAAGGCCGCTGGCTATCAAGCCGAGTGCTTAGGCATATTAGCCGGCGTATTAAGCAGCAAGGGCGTTTATTATTTAAAAATTAAGACTGCCAAGCGCTTAATTAAGATATTTAAATATTTTAAACCAGCTGTCGGCGTGAGACTCGATAGGCCATGGGCATATGGCCTATCGAGCGTAAGACATGAACCTGAAGAATTTAATATAGCTAAGATGCTTGAGTTCGATAATTTATTAAAGGTTAAGAGGCCGCGTGTAAAGCTTGTTATGCCTGATGAGCTTTTAAATTTAGCTTTAAATTCTCAGGCTTCTTGGCCGTGGATGCGGGGCTTATTCGGCAGCTGCGGCAGTTTTTATTTGACTAAGTCAGGGTTTTATTTAGTATTAAGAATTATTAATGAAGATGTAGCTTTAAAGGCTGAAAAATTTTTAAATAATAAGAAATGGAGCAGGCGTTATTTTCGCGGCGCGCATGAATTAATTTTGCGGGATCAGGAAGAGGTCGTTACGTTTCTTAGCAATATAGAGCTGACCGGCGCGGCGCTCGAGCTTGAGCATAAAGTTATAATGCGCTTGATGCGCGATCAGGCTAATAAAGCCAGCAACTGCGACACGGCGAATATAATGCGGGCTACGCAGGCTGCGTTTAAGCAAATTGAATTAGCTAAAAAATTTATGAATGATGCTGAGTTAATTAATAATTTGCCGGATAAGCTGCGGGAACTTGTGATAATAAGGCTTGAAAATCCCGAGGCGAATTTAAGCGAGTTAGGCGAGAAGCTGTCGCCGCCGGTATCGAAAAGTACTGTTAAATATCGTTGGGCAAAATTAAGTAATTATATAAAATAATAAAAATTAAAATTTAGAACGGAGTGAATTTTAGTTATGAAGTTAAGGACATTTGAAGCAAGTGATGTTCAGGGCAAGAAGGTATTAATGCGCGTGGATTTCAACGTGCCGTTTAAGAACGGTGTTGTAACGGACGACTCGAGGATAAGGGCGCATATCCCGACGCTGAAGAGATTGTTGGATGCCGGTGCGAAGGTCGCGCTTGCGTCGCATTTCGGCAGGCCGAAGGGCAAAGTTGACCCCGCGTTCTCACTGTCGCAGATCGTGCCGGACGTTGAGAAAGCTTATAGCTTAAAAGTAAAATTTGTTGATGACTGCGTGGGCGATAAAGTTAAAGCAGTGCTCGATGAGCTTAAATCCGGCGAGATAATTTTGCTTGAGAACACGAGATTTTACGCTGAAGAGCAGAAGAACGATCCTGAATTTGCTAAAAAAATGGCCGCGCCGTTTGATGTGTTTGTAATGGATGCTTTTAGTGCATGTCACAGAGCCGACGTATCGACCGCCGGAGTTATCCCGTTGTTGAAGTCATTTGCAGGCGGCTTATTAATGCGTGAGGCAGAGATGTTAGGCGCAGTGAGCGAGAGTCCGGCCAAGCCGTATGTTTTAATTTTAGGCGGCGCAAAAGTCTCTGATAAGATCGCAGTTGTAGGAAATTTGCTTGACAAGGCTGATAAGATTTTAATCGGCGGCGGCATGGCCTACACGTTCTTGAAGGCTCAGGGCTATGAGATCGGCAAATCGTTATGCGAAGAGGACAGGCTTGATTTTGCAAAAGAAACGCTGGCTAAGGCTGCGTCAATGGGCGTAAAAGTTTTATTGCCGATTGATAATGTAGTTGCATCTGGCCTTGACGATGCTAATGCTCAGGTTGCGGACGGCTGCAATGTGCCGGCTGACAAGATGGGACTTGACATTGGGCCTAAGACTGCGAAATTATTTGCTGATGAGTTAAAGGGCGCGAAGTCGATATTATGGAACGGGCCTATGGGCGTGTTTGAGAACGCGGCATTTGCCGAGGGCAGCAAGGTCTTATGTCAGGCCGTTGCGGACAGCACGCGTGAGGGGGCAGTGAGCGTAATCGGCGGCGGTGACACTGCCTCGGCTGTGAGAAAATTCGGATTTGCTGATAAGGTCTCGCATGTCTCAACCGGCGGCGGCGCAAGCCTCGAGTACTGCGAGGGTAAGAAGCTGCCGGGTATGGCTCCGTTTGAAATTAAATAACTGCGAGGGCAAGAAACTAAACGCCAGTCCGACTCGGACCACCGTTTGAAGTGAAGTAAATTTTATATTAAATATATATTTAAATAAGAAGAGGTTTGAATATTAATCATGAGCAAGAAGATTTATTTATACGGCAACTGGAAGATGAACATGACGGCTGCTGAGACAGAGGAATTTTTTAAGAATTTTAATTACGCGTCGGATGATAAGGTTGATATAGCAGTGTTCCCGCCGTTTACGTCGATATGGGCGGCGCACAAGGCAGCAGGCAGCGGCGTGCATATCGGTGCACAGAATTGCTATGTTGAGCCAAAGGGCGCGTTCACGGGCGAAGTTGCTATTGGTATGCTTAAAGAGTGCGGCGTAAGTCATGTAATTCTTGGCCATAGCGAGCGGCGGCATATATTCGGTGAGAGCGACGAGCTTGTCGCGAAGAAAGTTAAGGCATGTCTTGATAATGATTTAGTGCCGGTGTTTTGCTACGGCGAGAAGTTAGAAGAGCGCGAGGCCGGCAAGACGTTTGACGTTATGGAGCGGCAGATTAAGGCGGCGCTTAATGGCTTAACGCCCGATGAAATAGCTAAAATTATTTACGCGTACGAGCCCGTATGGGCGATTGGAACAGGCAAGGCCGCGACATCAGCTCAGGCTGAAGAGGTCTGCGCGTGGAGCAAGAAGTTAATTAATGAGATCGCTGGCAAAGACGTTAAGCCGGTAGTGTTATACGGCGGCAGCGTCAAGCCTAATAATTCTAAGGAATTGCTGAGCATGGACGCGATAGACGGCGCGTTGGTCGGCGGCGCAAGCTTGAAGCAGGATACGTTTATTGAAATTTATAATGCGTATGCAAAGTAATAAATAAATTTTAAAATTAAAATTTAAATTTAAAAAATTATAGCGGGCTGGGAATTTTAAAACTTGATGAGATTTCCGGCCCGCTATTTTAATAATTATTTAGGAGGCAGTATATTAAAGATGAAGAAGTTATTATTAAAAGTTTTGATTATTAATTTGTGCGTGATATTTTATGCTGACTTTGCGCTGGCTGATGTTAGAGTTGATGATGCTGTAAGCTCATGCCCTGAGAGTGCAATTTATGCAGTGCTTAAGCTTGAGAACGTGAACGGGCTTGT
>JAFUXM010000087.1 GCA_017470785.1 Synergistaceae bacterium | reverse complement strand
CGTATCGTATTAATCGAAATTCCAAAAACATTACTAGTCTGAGCCAGCGTGTGTCCTTCATTTCTATAAGCTAATGTTCTTAATTTATATTTAGCATCATACATAAATTTATTATATACCTTATTAAGTGTTTTGACTATAAAATAACGGAGATAGTCACGCCGCTATTTGAGAAAGGCGTTGTCCCTCAGGGTACGGACGTTCGCGTTGACTTCAGCTTCTTCGTCCCGTCACTGGATATGGATGTCGAACTGATTGACCTTCCAGGCGGTTTCACGGAGAGAAGAGATTACTGGGATGAAAAAAGTTTTCAACAGGATCTGCAGGATGAAAAGAATGGCAGTATCCGGCAAGATCTTCGGGAAGCCACAGGAGCATTGTTTTTCATATCGGGAGAGGATTTGATAAAAAGGCCAGTAGAGGCTTTGAAGATCAATCGAGTTTTTGCCTATGCCATAGAGGAGATAAGAAAGCATAACGATGGCAACGTCAAGGGCCGAGCCGATGTTCCTATTTGGTTTATAATTACAAAATGCGATGCAATTCCTGATGTAAGCGAGGACGAGCTGAGAGGAAAGATCGGAGCGCTGCTTGAAGCTGCCCATACAACTCAGGAAGATGGGGACTGGCTGCCTAAAACATTTTTCAAGAAGGGCAAAAACGTCAGAATCTACAAGAGCATTGCGATGGGAAAATGGGAAGACGCGCAAACTCCGCCGTCCATAGCCGACTACAAGCCTGTCAATGTCGTCGAGCCAATGGAAGACCTCTTTATCTGCATGAGAGAAAGCCAAAAGGATCTTACAAAAACATGGATAAAGCTCGGAGCATTCGCTGCCGCCATAGTAATCGCTATAACTGCCGGGTTAAGCTATTGGTTTGACCGCAATCATTGGCAGAACGTCCTTCAAGCCGTGCAGAGGGCAAGGGAGAGCGACAACTATGTTCAGGCTATTGCAATGCTGGATAATTTCAAGACGCCGTTTCCCGCGTCATTACTTCCCGCTTTTGTGAGAGCAGGAGGGGAATTAAAGTCCATACGCGATGACGTGTACAAGGACTACGAGGCCGCGCTTTACGCGCCGATAGCGCCGGAGATCGCAAAGGTCGATACCACCACACTGCCGAGAGTAGACGATCTCTTTTTGGACACAACGAAAAAGATCGACGAGTACTTGAAGGTTCTTCGCTTCGCCGAGATCAACCCAGAAAATTACGCCAAGGTTCGAAATGCAGCATGGTACTTTGAAATGGGCCGGCTCTTCGCCTTTGAGCAAAATATGGAGGGCGTAACGCCGGACGAAGAGTTTAATTTCATCGTGCAGAGCCTGAACTATGAGGTACCGGAAGCGTGGCGCGAACAGGTTCAGGCCAGAATAGGACGGCTGCTGCGGCACTGGGCAATGACATTGCCGCCGGATGCTGGAATAGATGAGCTGGCGAACTACTCTGGCAAGGTTGAGCAGCTCGCAGGCTATCACGACTTGACTGACGGACTAATGGCTGACATGAACAGACTGCGCGGCACTTGGGAAGAACGCCGGGAAAATATCATCGTGCAAAATGAGATAGGCGACCTGTTGACTTATAAACCCGGCGAAGGAATGCCTGAAGAAGAGTTTAATTTAATTATAAGGGGGTTGAACTATGAAACGCCGGAGAAATGGCGCGAGCGCGTAGAAAAGGTCGTAAACAACATCATACAACACTGGACGCGAACCCTGCCAAGCGACGCAAGAATCGAGGAATATGCTGACTATATCGACAAGGCCGCGCAGCTTTGCGCACACACGGAAATAAAGGCGGATATGGCTGCGTATCTGACAGAGTGCCGTGAGACATGGAGCAGGGAAATCGATGAGAAATGGCGTCAGATTGCCGCAACGTGGATTGCAGAGGCCAATTCCGCTTCGCCGGAGGACGGGCTGGACATTCTGGCTCATCACATGGCGGAAAAGACCACACCAGCCGTCAGAGAGATGCTGAAGGATGCGCAGGATAAGCTCTATGACGCCCTTGCGGATAAGGGCATCATGGACTATCCCGACAACGCCGGGGAACTTCGTGCGCTTATTCAGAAATTCCCATCCATGACGGCAAGCGCGAAGGGCAAACTTCAGGAACGCATCAGCCAGATCAGGGCAAAACAGCTCGCAGCGGCTCTGAACGGCGTCCGTTCTTCCCGCACGATTGAAGAATTGTCGAATCGTTTAAAATCTCTCGGCGAGGACAGCACGAACCCCGATGTCGCGAAAGCTATAGAGGAATCCGTACGCGGCCTTGTTGATGCCCGATTGAAAGCTATGCGCAATGAGGCCAGCGCCGCCTTGGGGAAGGGCGATTTCGCTGGCGGTCGGCGAAATCTTGAAAACTCACTTGAAAATTTAAACCGCGACGTGCAGAGCGTGTTGGACAAGGATAAAGCCAAACCCTACACGAACGCAGCCTCGTCAACTGCGCAAAGCATTATGCGTGAGCTGATGCACGGCCACGCTGCGCAATGCAAACAGGATTTTCAGAGGCGGAAGAACACAAGCCGCCGTCAGGACGTGACCGCGTGCCTTGACGTGCTTAAAGGCTTTATAAATACCTGGCCGGAGCCGGAATTTCTGAGTTCAGGTGAGGGTGCGGAGGTCAAGAGAGCAAGTGACTTCCTGTCCGTGATACAGGGCGGTATTAAAGGGCGGTTGATGGTCGTCAATGGAGACTTTACAGCTGCGGATGGCTTAATCTTTACGCCCAGTATATATGTGGTCGTTAACGAGGGCGGTCGGCGGCTGTTTACGACCAGCACAGAGAAATCAACGCGGCCTGTCTTTCGTGACTCGAGGGATTTCACATGGACTGTAGAGACAGGAAGGATAAGCGTTACAGCTTACAAGGCTGGAACATTCTCTGACAGCGTAGTGGATTCGTGGTATGTTGATCCTTCTGGATTTTATGGATTCGCCAGCTTATCCGGCACGGGAAGAGGCAAGCATACGCTGACGATCGATTTTACGCCAAGCATTAGCATCCCGGCGCCGCCTTCGGACTGGTAGAGAGGCAATGACCATGAATCTTGACTACTGGGTCTTTACATCTGGCGAGAAGGGCGTTCACGAGCTGGACTGGGGCATCAAGCACGCCTCTCCGGCTTTTGCTGACCGTCTTGCCTTGGATATAAATTATCGGACTTTATTGAACGAATTTTCCCTGCCTCCAAGTTTGGAGCATCCTGGAAACGGCATAGGGCTGCTCCTCCTTCCCTATGAAGGGGGAGCAAGTCTGCTGGGCTTCGTCTTCCCGGGAACGGATCATCGGGGACGCCTAAACACTGCCGCAGTAGTGTGCGCTGTCCCCGAGAGTGTCTCCAGACAATTCTCCATTGCGGACGCGGCGCGGCTGCTGTGGGAGAGCAACGATCTTGAATCGATAGCCCTCAATCGCGATGCTGAACGGCCAAAAGTGCTTGCGTTCAATGGTGAACATGTTATCTCATCCGAAGCGCCGGCTTTTACGCAGGATGTAAGCTGGCCTTCTGATACAGTGGGATATATTCAAGCGAATGGGAAACTGAAAAAATTAACGCGCATTATCCCGCAAAAGCCGAAGGATGAAAAACATGAAAAATCACAAGCGGCAAATCCCCGCTCTTTGCCGCTGAAAAAGGCAGCGCTCTTACTGGCTGTTATGGCTGTATTTGGTTTGGGAGCCGCGATGATGCTGAACTCGAATACACAGGAGGAAGCAGCGACGTCTCCGGTTGTCGAACAGGAACAAGAGCAAGTAAGAATGCCTCAGCCGGCCTCGCCGGTTGCCGAACAGGAACAGGGACAAGTGAAAATGCCTCTGCCGGATATTCATAACGAGGACACCGAAGCCAAACACAAAGCGGAATTAGAGCGTATGAAGCGCGAGAAGCAGGAGGAAAAAGAAAGGAAGGAACGGGAAAAGGCCGAGGAAGAACGCAAAAAAGAGGAAGAACGTCAAAGGCGCAAAAAAGAAGCCGAGGCTAAAAAAGCTCGAGAGGCAGAGGAAAAGGCAAACGCCGCGAAAGCAAAACTCATGCAGGATGCTAAAGACATCTGGCGCTCGCTTGGATTGAGCGACGCACATGCCGGAGCGTTTGTTGACGTTCTCTTGGCTAAAAATTTCGAGAGCGTGGACTATGGCCGACAGTTTGAGAGTGTGATGGATATAGCGGCAATAAAGGCGCGGCTGGACAAAATAATCAAGCAAAAAGAGGATAAGGGCGATTATATAAGCGTCAGGCTGACGAGTGCTGGAGCTTGGAAGGACTTCAAGAGCAGTTGGGCTGACGGTACGGTATTTGACGCGAATAAATTATCTCCGTCATCCGAGTACGGAGCAGCCGAGGCCGACAGAATTTATGAAAAGCTGGCGGAGATTTTGACGCAGCTTGACGGAAGAAGCGCCGAAATCGTATTTATCTTCAGGACTTCGGACAAACGGCTTAATTTGATGTTCCGCCGGATGGTAAACAGCAAGAGAAACATCAAGGAATGCTATATCTTGACGAAAGACCATGATTTTATGGAGACGGATTTGCATATTTTTGACGGCGTGAAGCAGCTAAATGAAAAAACCGGACGCGTAAGAGTAGAGAAGTCAGACACACGGCTTGGATCGTTCTTTAGTTTTTAACGAGTTTTAATTGGATATAGAAAAGGGAGAGATTGAGATGATGAATAAACGGAAAGGCTCAGTAGGCGGCACTATAGTCGCATTTTTTCTGGCTCTGCTGGCAGTCGTTGGGGGAATCTATTATTACTACCATATGTCATCAGAGGACATGACGCAAGACCGGGATTTCGAGGATGCGGGGAAAATTCTCCGAGACATCGAGGTCAGCGACTACAACAGCCAGTGGACGTTCGGCGACTTCATGAAGAACGGGGCAATAGGAAAGCCGGAATTCACGATGAAGCCTGATGCGGACTATCATAATTTTTCGGTTTTTGAAAAATCAAGCTCTGAATTCGTCCGCGCGGAGCAATTCAAGAATGTATTGATGTCCATAATCCAAGGCGGGAGACTGACGGCCTACGATGATAAAACTGGCTTCCTTTTGGAGAAAGATGGCTTGAACTGGGAGCTTGAAAAGGAAAAGTTGAGAGAAGCCGTTTTCAATGGAGATTCACTTAGCCCGCAAGCGGCCTCCGGACAGTATGGATCGGGCGATCTGCAGAAAACTCTGGCGGAGATACTGAGGCAGCAGGATCAATATGATACCTTTGGGTTT
Source organism: Synergistaceae bacterium (assembly GCA_017470785.1). Lineage (GTDB taxonomy): Bacteria > Synergistota > Synergistia > Synergistales > Aminobacteriaceae > JAFUXM01. Next base: position 19,192 of record JAFUXM010000087.1, on the reverse strand, counting down.
GTGCGATTTTTCTTCGGAAGTTCCGAAAAAGATGTCCTTGTTGCCGCAGTGTACAGCATGGACACGCGCACACCCACAGCCTACAACGCAATTCCAAAGGCTCGTCCCGGCGAAGGGCTGAAAGGGATAAGACGAGTTCGATCAAACTTCATTGATGAAGTTCTGACGCAGAAGATAAAGTTCAACGCAGAGTTTCAATCACTGTCTTTCTCGATTGAAAAGCCGGATTTCCGTATTGAGGACGACAAAATTGAGCAATGCCTGACGCTGTTCTTAGAGCAGCTATTTGACTCTGAGGAAAAGTTATAGCGTGAAGGCACTTCAAGTATTGGAGTAAGCGCTATATTTTATAGTTATCTTCGATAATGACCTTGCGCTGAAAGTAACTTAGTAAGATTTTGCTTTCAGCGCCTTTATTTTTGTAGTGACAAAGCCGCTTGTGATACAGGCAGCGTCACACAGTGAGAGAAGCAATCTGTTTGACAATCGGGCATATGCTCTGAGCGTTGAAAAATTTTTAATATTTTTCTTAATATGCGGCTTATATAATTTTTAATTTGCGAAAAATTTTTTTGTCGATTGATGCAGTGAAAGCTGCATCCGGCTTATGTATTTATAAACGCCTCTCTCTCAGTCTCCACAGTGACTTTTCTAGTGACCCGTATCGTATCCATATATTGCAGCAGAGGCTTGGCACTCTTGCGGCTGTTTTGGAAAATATCACGCACCTGCGCGATCGTCAACACTTTATTATTTTCAAAATGCTTCAGAATTTTTTCTTTAGCCTCGTCAATATATTTTTGCAGCGTGTATAAATCGTTATTAAGGCGCACCGCAACTTTTTCGTCAATTAAGCGCTGCAGAACGTCCATAATCGTTTCTTGAGAAGCATAAAGGGTATTTATATCTGCTGCGCTGATAAAATTGAAGCCTGCCCCGTCTAAAGCGCTAATAATTATATTTTCTGTTTTGATATATTCCTCATTTTTTGTAATCTCAAAATCCGGCAGAGATAAATACTCGCCGTCCGTCTTAAAAAATCCCATATTAACGGCCATTTCAATATACTGTTGGAATATTCTCGGCGTCAAGCTGCCTAAATACATTTTATGAAAGTGAGCAGTCGGCAGGCCTTTCCTGTACGGATATTTGCTGTGATATTGTTTAAGGTCTGCAATAATTTTCAGCCTTACGGCAAGTTCATGCTCTCTGTACCAGCAAAACTTGTCTTTATTTGTCGTGAACACGTAAATGCTGCCGGCTTGTTCAAGTTCGTCGATATAAGGCATAATATATTCTTTGCTGTTTGAAGTAATTTTTGCCAGTTCCGAGAGCGAGAGCATGGCATTGCCTGAATTTTTAATATGCAGCTCGCATATATCCGTTATAGACCCAGTCTCTTTGCGTCTCAGCTCATTTAAAGCTCCGGCATCAAATCTTTTACGGCGCAAGGCATTCGGCTCAAGGATTATTCCGCCGCCGATCGTCTCTAAGGGCGAATAAAATCGTATAATAAAGCGGTCTCCCCTTTTCACTGCGATAGGCTTCTCAAGTATAAGCTGGGCAAGGCAGGACTCGCCCTGTTTTAATTCATCAGTCTCAAGCAAAACAGCCCGGCATAATATCTCACTTGTTCCCGTGAGCAGGTGCAATCTTGCACGGTTTTGCACAGTCCTTAAAGAATTTTTTAGAACGCTTAAATTTACGTCGATTAAATTTGTTGCTTTCATGCTGTCGGGCGGCGCTATGACGCAGCCGCGATATAAACTTTCTTTCTTTATGCTGCTTATATTAACAGCCGTTCGCTGACCGGCTGCGGCGCTTCCGCGTTTCTCACCGTGAACTTCAAGTCCCTTTATTATGCACTTTTGCCCTGTCGGATAAATTTCAATTTCTTCATTTTGTGTTAAAGTGCCTGATAAAAGAGTGCCTGTGACGACAGTTCCAAATCCCTTAACTGAAAAAATTCGGTCAACGGGCAGCCGCGGGAGCGCCGCTGCATCCCGTTCTTGTACTTCGTTTAAGGCAAGCTCTGCTATTTTATTTTTTAAATCTTCAATGCCGTATCCTGTTACGGCTGACACTCTTATAATCGGCGCATCTTGAATAAAAGTGCCGCTAAGCTTCTCTCTGATTTCCTGCTCCATTAAGGCAAGCCATTCCGGCTCAACTATATCGCATTTATTTAAAACTATTATGCATTTTTGAACGCCGAGCAGCGATAATATATCAATATGCTCGATCGTCTGGGGCATTATTCCGTCGTCAGCGGCAATGACGATTAAAACAAGATCCATTCCGACTACTCCGGCAGTCATGTTATTTATAAATTTTTCATGCCCGGGCACGTCAATAATTCCTGCTCTTGAGCCGTCTTTTAAATCAAACCACGTGAAGCCTAAGTCTATAGTAATGCCTCGTTCCTGCTCTTCTTTCAGGCGGTCTGTGTTGCGGCCGGTCAGAGCGCGGATTAACGCCGTCTTGCCGTGGTCTATATGGCCGGCTGTGCCTATAATAATATTCTTCACAGCTCTTTAATCTCCCCATAAAAATTTTAAATAAATTAAAAAAATTTTATCATGCTCGAGAAAATATTTTTGCAAATTAAGCTTTGTTAATTATGCGTAAACTTAAAAACTCAATATATAATATATTAAAATTATAAAATTTTTTATTTTATAATTTATTTAAATTTTTTTAAAAAAATAATTAGGGGGCAACCCCGGAAAGGAGGAAGTAATGTCCTTAACAGCTGAATATGTCGAGCAGCATAAGGAATCACCGGCAGTGCTTTGTTGCAGAGCAGAGGCAGGAACGAAATTAACCTCTAAGAATTTTGAGGACCCCGAAATATTTCCGGATTTAGTCGATTCCGGCCTTCTTAATCTTGACGGAGCATTGAAGCTCAAGCAGGTAATCAACGGCAGCACGTTAACTAAAACAGTTGACTCGCTTACGCCTGTAACGCCTGATATTATTGACAAGTACGACAGCGACGATGGGACAGCATCAGCAGCAACGAGCGAAGAACCGGCGGAGGTATCGGCGGCGCAAGAAGCACCGGCAGCCCAGCCAGTTCAGCCCGTCAATCCTGTACCGGCTTACGGCGGAGGTGTCTTCAGGCTGCATATCGGCGAAGGCAAGGATATTGACTTGGAAATTCCGCTTGGAGCAATGGCAGCAGCCGGCGCAGCGGCGTCAGCCCCAGTTTACGCAGCACAGGATGCAACAGCAGGCGCCCCAGCTGCAGGAGCTGCAGCAAATGCTAAAGCGGAAGAAGCGGAGATTACGGCCGGCGAACTTACGCGCAAACACTTCAAGATCACAGAAGTAAAGCGCGGCCCTAAGACTGCTATCGAGGGAACTGTGTTAACAATACGCGAGGGAATCGAAGCAGATGTAATAGCCAATCAGGAATTAGTCAAAGACTTTCACTTGGAGATTATAACTCCGGACAAATATCACACTTATTCAGAGACTATAATGGACGTTCAGCCTATCGCTGCCAAAGAGGGCGAGTCGCTTATAGGCGAGGGCGTTACAAGAGTACTTGACGGCGTCGTCATGATGCTCACAGGTGTCGATGAGCGCGGAGTTCAGATCGGCGAGTTCGGGTCTTCAGAAGGCTATCTTGATGAGAACATCCAGTGGAATCGGCCCGGCTGCCCGGATAAGGGCGAGATTTTTATTAAAGGCAATATAGTTATTCAGGAAAAGACTAACATGGAGCGCCGCGGACCTATGGCAGCTCATACAGCCTTTGATATTATCACTCAGGAAATCCGCATCGCATTAAAAGAACTTGACGACAGCGCAGCTGAAGTCGAAGTGCTTAGAAATATCCGCCGCCCGGGGAAGCCAAAAATCGTAATCGTAAAAGAGATTATGGGACAGGGCGCAATGCACGACAACTTTATTCTGCCTGAAGAACCGGTCGGAATACTCGGAGCAAAGGCAAACGTTGACTTAGGCAACGTGCCTATCTCAGTGTCAGCGCTTGAACTTTTAGACGGCTGCATTCACGCCCTTACTTGCATAGGGCCGGCGTCAAAAGAGATGTCAAGGCATTACTGGCGTGAGCCGCTTGTACTTGAAGCTCTTCATGATCCTGATGTTGATTTATGCGGCGTAATTCTCGTTGGATCGCCTCAGATTAACGCTGAAAAATTTTATGTGTCGCGCCGCCTCGGCCATACTGTCGAGATGCTTGACGTTGACGGAGCATGTGTCACGACTGAGGGCTTCGGCAATAATCATATTGATTTTGCAAGCCATATCGAGCAGATCGGCATGAGGGGCATTCCGGTTGTAGGATTCTCGTTCTGTGCGCAGCAGGGCGCTTTAGTTGTCGGCAACAAGTACATGAAGTACATGATCGACAATAATAAGTCTAAGTCAGGCATTGAGAACGAGGTCTTGGGCTGCAATACTCTCTGCAAAGAAGAGGCAGTCAGAGGCATGGCAATGCTTAAAGCCGCTATGGCCGGCGAGCCCGTCAAAGAAGCCGAGCGCAAGTGGAATCCGAACGTTAAGTCAAATAACGTTGAGCTTGTCGAGAAGACGCTTGACACGTCCATCGAGCTTGTGGAGAACGAGCAGTCTCTGCCGATGAGCGAAAAGCGCCGTACTAAGTACGATTAATTTTAAAATTTAAATAATTATGAGTGCAGAAGATCTGCGTTACGGCGATAAGCTTATTTATATAGAGGGTATCGTTACAGCCGTAGATGACTGCAGCATCAGCATTGATTTAAAAGGACGCTTGGGCTTATTTAAAGCCCCTAAGAGAATGTTTATCTGTGATGCAGAGCCGCAGCCGGGGCAAATATTCGGATTTCGAATGAGCTTCCCTGAGCAGTTTGCGGACGGGCTAAAGCATTAATAAAAGCATTAATAGATAAACGATAAGCGATTGACGAGTGAAAGGAATGGAGGAGTAAAAATTATGGTAGTTGTAAAAGGTTTGCAGTCTGAAATCTTTGTTCCGATTACTCCGCCGTCAATTTTTACGCCGGTTACAAAGCCGTTGAAGGATATGGTTATTGCCCTTGCAACAGCAGCCGGAGTACATTGCAAGAGCGATAAAAGATTTAATCTTGCGGGCGACTTCACATGGAGGAAAGTGCCTGACAGTACGCCTTCTGATGATTTAATGGTATCGCACGGCGGTTATGACAACAGCGATGTTAACAAAGATATAAACTGCATGTTCGCTATAGACAGGCTGCATGAGCTTGTTAAGAAAGGCATGATAAAGGGCAGTGCGCCGACTCACGTTGGATTTATGGGTGGCGGCGGCGACGTTGAGAAGTTTACTAACGAGACAGGTCCTGAGATCGGCGAGTTTCTCAAGAGCGAAGGGGTTGACGGCGTAGTGATGTCGGCTGGGTGAGGCACTTGCCACCGCTCTGCAGTTTTGGTGCAGAGAGCAATTGAAAAAGCCGGTATCCCGACGATTATAGTGGCGGCTCTTCCGCCCGTCGTACGGCAGACCGGCACGCCTCGAGCGGTAGCTCCCCTCGTCCCCATGGGCGCAAATATGGGCGCGCCGCACAACGTTGAACAGCAGACTCAGATACTTACAGCGGCTCTGGAAAATCTTGAGAGCATCCAGACCCCTGGCAAGATCGTGCCGCTGCCTTATGAATATATCGCTAAGATATAAATTAAGGCTTATATTAAATAATATTTAAAATAATAAAATATTTAAGGGGGTGGACTATTTGCCCCCTTTTTTATAATAAATTTTTTTGCTTTTGCCGAAAGGGGAAAAATTTTTTATGGACGACCTGCAGATTTTATTAAGGCAGCATGTAGGCAAGCCCTGCAAGCCGATAGTTAAGGCCGGCAACACAGTGAAGCGCGGCACTTTAATAGCTGAACCGGACGGCCTCGGCGCTAATATATTTTCAAGTGCGGACGGCACAGTTAAAGAAGTTCTTGCGGATAAAATCATAATTACGCCTTCTGAGAAGCAGTCTGATGATTATATAAAAATTCCGGAAGGTTCGAAGCTCGACATGATAAAATATGCCGGAATTGTCGGCATGGGCGGCGCAGGATTTCCGACCGGAATAAAGATTGACGCGAAGTTTAACGGCAGCGGCTATGTCTTAGTGAACGCGTCGGAATGCGAGCCGGGATTAAGACATAATATTCAGCGTCTTGAAGAAGACCCCGAGCCTATTGTCAGGGGCGCAAAATACGTCATGGAAGTCTCCGGCGCTGATAAAATTATATTCGCTATTAAAAAGAAAAATCGTAAAGCAATTGAAAAACTTGATAAATTAATAGCTAATGAACCGGCTATATCGCGCTTTTTACTGCCAGATATTTACCCGATGGGCGAGGAACGCGCAGTAGTTCGTGAATGCTTAGGTATAGAGTTAAAGCCAAGCGAGCTGCCTATGGTAGCGAAGGCAGTAGTGATAAACAGCGAAACTTGTTTAAGAATTACTGAGGCAATAGAGCAGCGCAAGCCGAGTTTCTTAAAAGATATTACAGTTAGAGGGCAGTTAAACGGCGGCAACGACGCGCATGTATTTGAAGATGTGCCGGTTGGAACGTCTGTAAGCAGCCTTATTGAAAGAGCCGGCGGCATTGACGAAGGCACATGCGGCTACGGCGAAATTATTATGGGCGGAGCTTTCACCGGCCGTTCATATCAGCCTGACGAGCCTATCACTAAGACGACCGGCGCAATATTAATCACAAGGCCGTTTTTAGATCTGCACGGCGATAAACTCGGGCTGCTTGTATGTGCGTGCGGCGCAAATCTTGAGAGAATGAAAGAACTCGCCGGAAAATATAACGGTAACGTCGCGTCAATATGCTATTGTCATCAGGCCGAGGAGCAGAAGAACGGCACGCGCAAGTGCGAACGTCCTGGGAACTGCCCCGGTCAGGTGGCTAATAATATGCAGTTTAAGAAGGACGGCTGCAAATATATTTTAATAGGCAACTGCTCGGACTGCTCTAACACAGTTATGGCATCAGGGTCTAAGATGGGACTTAAAGTTCTGCACATCACAGATCATGCAATGAGAGCGGTAGGCCATCCGTTGTACAGGACGCTTCGCGTCTCGAAGAAAGTCGATCAGGATTTAAACGTGATTGATAATGTAGAACCGGAAAATTAGGTAAAGCCATGGCGGATAAAAATATAGATTTAGGCAGGCTTGTAATACGAGCTTTTAATATTAAGGCCGTCACGTGGGGTGATGATAATATAGTCATGCCGTCAGGCGAGATGACGATTTCAAAAAAAGTGCTGCCGGATATAATCTCAGACATGGACGCAGTTGAATCTGTTGATATGCGTTTGATTCAGCCCGACGAGCATGACCAGTTCACGAATACGATACTTGATATTATACCGATCTCGACAAAGGCGCTCGGAGCAATCGGAGAGGGGATAACGCACACGCTTACCGGCGTATGCGCAATGATCACAGCTGTTGACACTGACGGGAAGCAGTGCCATGAGTTCGGCTCGACCGAGGGAAATTTGAAAGAGAAAGTTATATTTGACCGCCCCGGGACGCCGGCCTCAGGAGACGTTATAATCTCGTTTGACGTAATTTTAAAGTCCGGAATGGGACAGGAGAGAAAAGGCCCGTATCAGGCTCATTTAATCTGCGATAGATTTTTGCAGATTTTCAGAGAACAGATGAAGGGCTTCGACGGCAAGTTATGCACTGAGCGCAGCGAGTTTCATAACATTGCGAGGCCCGGCAAAAAACGCGTTGTAATTATTCGTGAGGTTGCAGGGCAAGGGGCAATGTATGATATGCAGCTGTTCCCGCATGAGCCGTCAGGCGTAGAGGGCGGCCGCTCGATTATAGACATGGGCAACATGCCGGTATTTGTAACCCCTAATGAGTACAGGGACGGCATTTTGCACAGTATGCAGTAACATGCAGGAGGCTTAATTTAATTATGGGAATTGGACCGTCAACTAAAGAAACGTCTATGCATCACTTTCGGGACCCGTTGCTTGATGTCCTTGCCAATGACGAGGATATTGATTTATTAGGGATAATTCTTGTCGGGTCGCCTGACGGCAACGCAGATAAAATACTTGTTGGAACTAGGGCAGCTATTTGGGCTCAGGGCATGAGGGCGGACGGCGTTATCATGTCAGCAGACGGCTGGGGAAACAGCCACGTTGATTATGCAAATACCTGCGAGCAGCTCGGCCGACGCGGCATCCCTGCAGCAGGGCTTGCATTTAACGGCAAGAACGGAAAATTTGTCGTTACGAATGCTTATCTTGATGCTATAGTCGATATTTGCAAAAATGAGGACGGCATTGAGTCAAATGTCTTGGGCGAAAATAATATGACTGTGACCGACTGCCGAAAGGCGCTTGCCATGCTGAAATTAAAGATGCGCAAGGCCGACAGGGAACGCGGAAATTAAAATGGGGGTCGGCCCGTCCGCAAAAGAGACTTCACTGCATCATATACGCGATCCGCTTCTGGATTTAATCTCAGCAGATGTCGATATCGATCTGCTGGGAATTATTTTATTCGGCTCGTCAGATAAATTTTCTGAAAAAATTTTAGCCAGCACGCGGGCTGCTATCTGGGCTCAAGGCATGAGGGCGGACGGCGCTGTTGTCTTTTGTGAAGGCTCAGGCAATAATCATGTTGATTTTGCTAATTTATTAAATCAGCTCGGCAAACGCAATATTGCAGCAGCAGGTCTCACTGTCATGGGCAAAAACGGCCAGCCCGTAGTTAATAATGATTATATGGGCGATGTTATAGATATTTGCAAGAGTTCAGGCAGCGTTGAGCCGTGCTTGCTTGGGCAAAATAATTTAGCTGTGACCGACTGCCGGAAAGCGCTGGCTATGCTTAAATTAAAAATGCGCAAGGCCGACAGGGAACGCGGAAATTAAAATGGGGGTCGGCCCATCCGCAAAAGAAACTTCACTGCATCACATACACGATCCGCTTTTAGATTTAATCTCAGCAGATGCCGATATCGATCTGCTGGGAATTATTTTATTCGGCTCATCTGATAAATTTTCTGAAAAAATTTTAGCCAGCACAAGAACGGCTATCTGGGCTCAAGGAATGAGGGCGGACGGCGCTGTTGTATTTTGTGAAGGCTCAGGCAATAATCATGTTGATTTTGCTAATTTATTAGCGCAGCTCGAAAATCGCAATATCGCTGCAGCCGGCCTTACTGTCATGGGCAAGAACGGCCAGCCCGTAGTTAATAATGATTATACGAGCGATATTATCGATATTTGCAAGAGTTCAGGCAGCATTGAGCCGTGCGTGCTTGGGCAAAATAATTTGATTGAGACCGACTGCCGGAAGGCTCTGGCTATGCTTAAATTAAAAATGCGCAAGGCTGACAAAGAACGAGGATTTTAAAATGGGCGTCGACCCGTCCGCTAAAGAGACGTCACTGCATCATATACGCGATCCGCTTTTGGATTTAATCTCAGCAGATGCCGATATCGATCTGCTGGGAATTATTTTATTTGGCTCGTCGGATAAATTTTCAGAAAAAATTTTAGCCAGCACGAGAGCAGCTATCTTGGCTCAAGGCATGAGAGCGGACGGCGCTGTCGCATTTTGCGAAGGCTCGGGCAATAATCACGTTGATTTTGCTAATTTATTAACCCAGCTCGAAAATCGTAATATCGCAGCAGACGGCCTTACTGTCATGGGCAAAAACGGCCAGCCCGTAGTTAATAATGATTATACGAGCAATGTTATAGATATTTGCAAGAGTTCAGGCAGCATTGAACCGTGCGTGCTTGGGCAAAATAATTTGATTGAGACTGACTGCCGGAAGGCTCTGGCTATGCTTAAATTAAAAATGCGCAAGGCCGACAAAGAACGAGGAATTTAAAATGGACATCGACCCGTCCGCAAAAGAGACTTCACTGCATCATATACGCGATCCGCTTTTAGATATTATCTCAGCAGATGCCGATATCGATCTGCTGGGAATTATTTTATTCGGCTCTTCAGATAAATTTCCGGAAAAAATTCTGGCCAGCACGAGGGCAGCTATCTGGGCGCATGGCATGAGAGCGGACGGCGCTGTTGTATTTTGTGAAGGCTCTGGCAATAATCATGTTGATTTTGCTAATTTATTAGCGCAGCTCGAAAGTCGTAATATCGCAGCAGCCGGTCTCACTGTCATGGGTAAGAACGGCCGACCCGTAGTTAATAATGATTATACGAGCAATATTATAGATACTTGCAAGAGTTCAGGCAGCGTTGAGCCGTGCGTGCTTGGGCAAAATAATTTGATTGAGACCGACTGCCGAAAAGCATTTACAATGCTAAAATTAAATATACGCATAAAAATATAAAGCGAATTTTAAAAATTAAAAATTTAGGGAGATGAATTAATATTAATGCAGCATAATCAAAAAACTAAGGCGATAATTTTTGTAAATTTATCAGTATTGTTATTTGGCCTTGTTGGGGTATTCGCGAGAAGCATAACGCTATCAGCTCTTGAGATGACCTTTTGGCGCGTCCTGTTCTCGTCAATTTCGCTGGCTGCATTCATGCTGATAACACGGCAAAATTTTTCAGTACACAGCAAGAAAGACGCTTTGATTATAGCCGGTGCCGGCGCTGTGCTGGCTATTCACTGGTGGTCGTTTTTAGGCACTATTCAGATGGCCGGAGTTGCTATCGGAACTATTACGTTCTCGTCTTTCCCGCTTTTCGTGACGTTCCTTGAGCCGTTAGTCTTTCATACAAAACTCAGGCTGAAAAATATTATAATCGCGTTAATCATACTTTTCGGCGTATCTATTACAGTCCCAGAGCTGTCGCTTGAAAATAAATATTCACTCGGCATCTTGACCGGAATGTTCTCGACGTTTTTATACGCTGTGATGGCTATTCTAAATAAATTTTTATCTCAGCGTTACAGCAGCACTCTAACAGCCTTTTATGAGCAGGCAACGGCAGCGTTTGTCCTGCTGCCCTTAGTGTTCAGCGAATGGCTCGAACCAGCCCGTCAAGCCGCAATTTTGCCGCCAGGCAATAATCTTGTCTATCTGCTCATGCTGGGAATTATCACGACGGCCTTAGCACACACGCTGTTTATAAGCAGCCTGAAATATATTTCGGCTCAGCTCGCCGGAGTTCTCTCATCGATGGAAACAGTTTACGGTATTGTCATGGCTGTAATATTTTTAGGCGAAATTCCGTCAACACGTGAGATAGCCGGCGCAGTAATTATAATCGGCACAATTTTATATACTCAGCTGCATCAACAAGAGCAAAAATAAATAATAAATTAATAAAACACGAGGGAGAAAAATTTTTTTAATCCCTCGTGAATTTTAAATTAAAAAATTAAATTAAATTAAAGATTAATAAAATAAATTTTATTGCCCTTGCTCTTGATGAATTTTAATAAATCCTCATAAGAAAGCCAAAGTGTCGCCGTGTTCGTGTTGGGATGAAAGCCAAGTTTCGGCTTGCCCATCAGCCCTTTGTCAATAGCGACTTCGACTGCCTTGTTCTCGTCATTAATTAAGCCGAATGGAGTTACTGAACCCTTAGTTAATCCCATATACTTCATCAGGCGTTCGTCCGATGCGAAGCTGAGATGCGTGCAGCCGATTTGTTTCTCGACTTTCTTAATATCCGCGTGCTTTTCGCCCGGTATCAACACAAGAAAATGACGCTTGCCCTTCGCATCCCTGAGAAATAAATTTTTTGCTACAAGTCCGCGCTGAGTAATCCCGAGGGCATCCATATCATCAATAGTATAAACCGGCTCATGGTCCTCAACTTCGAATGAGATGCCCAGCTCGTTTAATTTTGCCTGTACTGCCTCTTTTGCCTCTAATGCGTTATTTGTATCCATAGCAGCTGCCCTTAATATTAATTTTTATTTTTAATTTTAATTTAATATGCTTTAGCAAATATAGTTAAGCGGCCTTCTTTGCCGGTGATAATGCACTTGCCGCGTTTATCGGCCTCAGCAAGAGGCATACAGCGCGGCGACGCGCCGGTCTCTTCTTTAATGCGTCTCTCGTCATCAGGAGTTCCGCCGAAGTACACTTCAACAAATCCGCCTTTCTCTTCGAGAATGGCCTTCATCTCATCATAAGTCTCAGCCTTGTAAGTGTGCTCAAGGCGGAATTTTTTAGCGCGGTTATATAAATTATCCTGAATATTATTTAAAAGCTCTTTCACTGTCGGGCAGACCGCGTCCATAGCAACAGAAACTGCCTCGCCTGTGTCACGGCGGACAATTCTTACTGTACCTGACTTCATTTCCTTCTCGCCAAGCTCAATGCGCAGCGGCACGCCTTTCTGAATGTGAGTGAAAAATCTGTCGCCGGCCCTGAGATCAAATCTCGTATCAACAGTGACGTGAAGACCGCCTAAAGCCTCGTTTAACTGCGCGGCAAGCTCTTTCGCCCGCGGCAGCAATACATCATCAGCGTAATTCTCGTCAGTAGAAATCGGCATTATAACAGCCTTTGTCGTCGCTATTCTCGGCGGAAGTATAAGGCCGTCATCATCTGAGTGGGTCATTATGACCGCACCGATTAAACGCGTTGAAGTCCCCCAGCTCGTCGTCCAGCAGAACTCAACGCCGCCCTCTCTATTCTGGAACTGTATCTCAAACGCCTTAGCGAAATTCTGTCCAAGGAAATGGCTTGTGCCGGCCTGAAGCGCTTTAGTATCGCTCATCATGGCTTCACATGTGTAAGTATTAACAGCTCCTGGGAAACGTTCGCCTTCTGTCTTCTCACCGCATATAATCGGCAGGGCGAGATCATCCTCAATGACCTGACGATAAACTTCAAGCATTCTCAGCGTCTCTTCCTGAGCTTCTTTGGCCGTAGCGTGCGCCGTATGGCCTTCCTGCCATAAAAACTCAGAAGTCCTTAAAAACAAACGCGAACGTTTTTCCCAGCGCATGACGTTGCACCATTGATTAATCAAAACGGGCAGATCGCGCCATGAGTGAACCCATTTGCTGTACATATAGCCTATAATCGTTTCAGAAGTCGGCCTAATAGCATAAGGCTCTTCAAGCTCTTCGCCGCCGGCATGAGTTACAGTCGCAACTTCAGGCGCAAAGCCTTCAACATGCTCAGCCTCTTTGTTAAAGAACGAATACGGGATTAACAGCGGGAAATATGCGTTAACATGTCCGGTCTTTTTATACGCCTCGTCCATGTAGTGCTGAATCTGTTCCCAAATCGCGTAACCAGTCGGCCTAATAACCATGCAGCCGCGCACAGGCGCGTAGTCCGCAAGCTCCGCTGCCTTAATTACATCAAGATACCACTGCGAATAATTTTCACTGCGCGGCGTAATATTACGTGCCATATAAATAAATAACCTCCTAAAAAATCTTAAATTATTTATAAATTCAATTTAATTTCGTGTTATTGTATCATTACTTTATAAAAAAGCTATAATTTAAGACTTTATTTATATTAAAAATTTAAGCTCTTAATAATAATAATTAAAAATTTTTTATAAAAATAAAAAGCGGCGAGACCCGCTTAAAGCTATAAGCCTCACCGCTTTTTAATTATAATTATTATTATACTTCTATGCGTTTAACTTTTTCGCCTTGCTGTCCTTTATAGCATCGCGGAAGAACATAAGTGACGTAATAAAGACGACGCAGATAACGATGTAGAGCAGCACTGTCAACGGCAGGCTCTTGACCAGATAATAAGCGACATAGACGCCGATGCAGCCGAAAATTCCGTTAGTTAAAACGCCAATGACGTCATAACGTGAGGCTTTTACGAAGACGGGCGTGTTGCCGAATGCCATTAAATATGCGCATGATCCCATCATAGCGGGGAACGCTGTGCCGACGTGCATTCCAAGCACTGCGCAAAGAGCCATACAAGGCGCATAAAGGCCGACGCCGATGTTCATTAAAGCGCCAAGAATGAAATTAACGACTACAGCGATTACTAATTTTACGCCGCTTACGCCCATGGCCTCGCCGTTAACGCCGAAAGGTCCAACACCAAACTGGCGGCAAGCCATTACGATACCAAGGATAAACAGACCGATGCCCATCGCCCAGCGAACTTTAGTTCTATCTAATTTTGTGACGATGTCAGCGCCAAGCCATGCTCCGGCCGTAGCAGCCACAAGCATGAGGATAAGCGTTAAAGGATCCATGTCGACAAAGCCGAAGAATAAAAACGCCTCGACTAAAACCGGGAATGTGTCGCCGACGTTAAGCGTGCCGGGGATGTTTATGTCGTCCACTGAGCCCTTCATCTTGTACATAGCTGTAGAAGGCGCAAATGAGCCGATGCCCAGCGTGTCGAAAAAGTTGGCTACAAAGCCGACCATGCTGTTCCACCAGAAATGCTTTTTCTGCTTCTCAAGCTCCGCCGCGAACCCGGGGTCAGCGAACTTCTTCTTCACGTCACGGCCAACTATCCACACACAGAAAATAAAGCCGATTACGCATAACAGCTTCATCCAGAACACCGCGTTGCCGGGGTCGCCCATAACTTCCTTAATCCATTCCATCACAAAAAACCTCCTTCAAAACTAAACAATAATTTAAAACAAACTGCAAAATTTAAAAATTTAAATTATTGCAGCTAAAGCCTAAAATAAATTAACCAACCGTAAAGCCGTACTTTAACGGGTCGTCGCCGTCTATAATATAAGTTGCCTCGCCTGTAACGTAAGCGCTTCCGGTAATCAAAGGCACGACAGCGTCAAAATCTCCGACCTTCGTCTCCTCTTTGATGACGCCCTTAAAGCGCGAACCGATAAAGCTCTCGTAAATAAAGGGCTTGCCGGTCTCTAATTTGCCTTTTGCGTGAAGCGTAGCGATCTTTGCGCTCGTGCCGGTGCCGCACGGCGAACGGTCAGCCTGCCTGTCACCGAAGATTACGACGTTTCTATAATCGCAGCCGGGCGTGTCAGTATGGCAGAATAACTCAGCAAGATCAACGCTTGTGATGTCCAAAGTCGGATGCTGGACTTTAACTTCCCTGTTCACGTTCTCAAGAACTTTCATGCCGAAGTCCTGAAGCATCGGAATATTTTTAGGCTCAACTTTCCAGCCCAGCTGCTCAATGTCCACAAGGGCGAAGAAGCTGCCGCCGAATGAAATATCATATGTGATCTCTTTGCCGTCTATAACAGTCTTTAAATCTTTTTTATAAAGAAACGCTGGAACATTCTGAAGAGTGACGTTTACAGCTTTGCCGTTTTTAACTTCGGCCTTTACCCGAATTATACCGGCCGGCGCCTCGAGTACGACTTCAGTATAAGGCTCTTTAGCATCGATCATTCCCGACTCGATTAACGCAGTCGCAGTCCCGATAGTACCGTGACCGCACATGTTTAGATAGCCGCCGGTGTCCATAAAGAACACTGCATAATCGGCTTCGCTGCTAAGAGGCTCAGTCACATAAGCTCCGAACATGTCATGATGCCCTCTCGGTTCAAGCATCAAGGCTTTACGGTAGTTATCATAATGCTCTTCAAGATATTTCTTGCGCTCGATAGGCGTCTTGCCCTCAAGCGGCGGAAATCCTGAAAACACGATCCGCGTAAACTCGCCGACCGTATGTGTATCGATGACCTTGAAAGAAGCCTCATACGCATTTAAATTCAGCTTTGGTTCTTTTGCCATATAAAAACACACCCTTTCGAGATTTAAATTAATTTAAAAAATTTTTATTATTTAATCCTGAACGCCGAAATGTGAGCCGTAATGCTTTCTGGCGTAAAAATAATAAATTATTCCCAGCAAGATCCAGCCGCCTGCTATTATCCATTCTTCAACGCTGAACGTCGCGCCCGAGCCCGGGATGACATAGAGACATACCATGAAGGCAGAAAGAAGCGCGGCCATAACTCCAACAAAGCGATGATTGCGCACTTTAAACGGCCTGTGAAGCTCAGGCTCAGTCTTGCGGAGTCTTAAGAAAGACAGTGCAACGATGCAGTACGCTACGCAGCAGCCGAATGTTCCGGCATCCATTACCCACACAAGAATTTTACGACCGAAGAACAACGATAATAAAGTTAATGCGCCGATAAAAATAATAGCTCCTGACGGAGTTTTATATTTCTTGCTTGTAACGCTGATAAATTCAGGCAGCATGTGTCTCTCTGACATTGAGAATAAAGCGCGGCTTGCACCGATTATGAAAGAGTTCCACGTTGTTATGATGCCGCACATACCGCCGACGATAAGCGCGTCAGCCATAAATTTTGTGTTAAAAGCTTTAGCCATTGCATCGGCAGAGACTAAGCCAGTACCGTAATATGACGCGTCGATCTCTTCAGGCGATAATAAATAGCCTACCGACAAAATAGCAGCCGAGTAAAATACTGCGCCTAAAATAATCGAGAGCAATAAAATTCTGCCTACTTTCGCCAGATCAACGTTAATCTCTTCAACAGCCTGAGGAATGACATCAAAGCCAAGATAAAAGAACGGGCTTATAACTGCAACGCGCATGATATTCCGCAGAATATCGCCGCGGTCATTGCCTAAAAACATATGGCCGGCCAGATTGACCGGATCGCCTTTAACAGCTGCAGCAACTATTAACAATATTCCGCCGAAGCCGATAATAAGCGTCAGAATTAACTGGAAGTTCGCGGCCATTTTAGTTCCCAGTATATTAATTCCTGTCATGAAAATCGCGGAAATTATAGCAAGTATTAACCATGAAGCATAGATTTTAAATCCTGCTACTGTGTAGAGATAGCCTTTTAAAAAGCTTGGAAAGATGTAAGCGACAATCGTAGGAAATGCGCAGGCCTCGAAACAGACGACGCCTATATAGCCTAAAATTAAACCCCAGGTGCATATAAATGAGCCGGTCGTGCCGAATGCACGTTGACTGAAAATACTTTCCCCGCCGGTTTCAGGGATAGCCGATGTAAGTTCAGCATAAGTCAAGCCGACAAAAAAAACCATAATTCCGCCCAACAGAAAGCCGGCAACAGCACCTAAAACGCCTCCGCGGTCAATCCATTCACCTGTAGAGACTACCCAGCCCCATCCGACCATTGCGCCGAATGCTATAACAAGGACATCTCCGGTAGTCAGCATCTTTTCCCAGATATGACCGCTCTGATTTTTAATTAAACTCTTATCTTTCAAGACAGTCACCCTTTTCCGTAAAGTATTGCATAATATTATTTCTTAATTCTTAATTATTATAAATTATAAATTATCGGTGTAAACATATAAATTACGCAATATGAATTCCGCGCAATAAAAATTTTAGAAAATAAAAAAAGTTTGTTTCATGAGACAAACTTTTTTATAAATTTATAAGCTAATCATGATTTCATGATTACTGCTACAAACTTGTAAATTATATCCACAAGAGTGTGATATACATTAAAATACACGCTTGCAGTCACTCTACTCTCAATGGATATTAATTACATTTGACGACGCTATATAGTGCATACTCCTTCTTAAATATACTTTTTTCTATGTATAGTTCATATAAATATAGCTTCTATATATGACTCACACATATAGCTTATATATATGACATATTCATATAACTCATGCATATAACTTCAAATTCTTAACTTAACAGCACGGCAACTTTTATGAAACTGTCTATCTGTTCGTTGCTCATTCTGATTTAGCCTTCAGAATTTTCAGGCAGAGGAGCAATTTATCCGGCTATGAATGACAAATCGTTAAATACTCGCCTCGCAAGCTCTGCCGTGTGCTTAACCGCCGTCTGAGCTAACACAATAAATTAGTTTCAAGCCTCATGCGCTCTTCGGCCTTTAAAATTCCGGTCTCGGCTAAATCATATGATTTTCACCCCACTCTTGCTTTTGCTTGAATAATCATCTGCTGCTTCTGTATCCCCGGTAGGAATATCCACAGGAGTGAATAAATCGAATTTTGCATTATAATCAAAAAAATAGCTCGCGTTTGCTATTCCAAATCGGTTTTTAAGACAAACAAGCTCTATTTTTCGAGGAGTAGCCCGTTTTGCGGCTTTCACTGCATCACGCTTGGCCATTAGCTTTTTATCACTGTCAAACAGCTCATCATTCATCACTGCAAGCTGCAGCCCCCAAACTACATCAGCAGTAAATTCAATGCTTCCGCTCTCTTTAAATGCTTCAAAGTCAATCGGAGTCAGATAATTTTGCCGGTTTAGACTGCTTAACAAAATCACGACTAAATCAAATTTCATTTGCAGCTGCTTAAACGCCCTGATATTAAAATCAACTGCATCCTTTGCAGTCATTCTGGAGTTCAGCGGACGCAATAGCTGTATATAATCAAGAAATATCACAGGCCGCTCACCAGTTGCCGCTATATATTCCTCAATCGTGTTAGCTATTTCCTCAAAACTAGTATTAAATCCAGCCTCGATTATAGCCTCATGTTTTGAAAAGGACTTATACTCAGCTATAGCACGCCGTACGGCGGCCGTAATTTTGCCCTCACGTATCTCAATAGCACTAACAGCAGTGCTTAAATTCTCCTGCGCAGTCAGCCTCGCAAGGCCTTTGCTAACAATTTCAAGCCGCGTTTGCTCCAAAGCAAAAAATAAAACATGATCTCCGGCTCTTCCTAACTGATCGGCTAACTGATGAGCGAAAGTAGTCTTTCCAAGGCTCGAAATGCCCCCGATAATATAAAGGCCTGGAAATAGGCTTGTCTTAGCATCGATATTTCTAAAGCCCGTCTTGCGCCAATTATATTGCTGAAATCGCACTAAATCCCTTTCAAGCCCGTCGTCAAAATAGTCCGCGATATACGTAATATTCAAGGCCGGCTTTTCAGGTTTTTCAATCGTTTGAATCTCCGGCGCATATTCCGGCAAATCACCACAAGGATTATGATGATAGCTCCGGCTTTGATACTGAGTATAACTTCCTGCGCTCTGCAAGGCTTTATTAATTGTCATCGCGCCATAAGTCTGCGCTCCATGCCGCTCATCCCATTTCGGCCTCATAAGCTTTGATTGTCTGAAAAGAGCATCAATGAGCCGCTCATCGCCGCCTGTCCAGTAGGCTAAATGGCTGCACAGTGCTAAATCTGCCCTGCTCCAGTCATTGTTATGAGCTGAGATGTTGCCCTCATATAGTTCTCTGATCTCTCTGCCATGCCGTGAGTTAAACATTTTTTCTAAAATCTCAAAATCCGTATCAACCCGATTTAAAAAAACCTTCGTAGGCAAGCG
>JAFUXM010000086.1 GCA_017470785.1 Synergistaceae bacterium | reverse complement strand
GTATGCGGTATGCGGTATGCGGTATGCGGTATGCGGTATGCGGTATGCGGTATGCGGTATGCGGTATGCGGTATGCGGTATGCGGTATGCGGTATGCGGGGAGCATTGCGCACAATCACAGTTCATGCACAACAGCCGCCGCTCAAACTTCAAGCCTCAGTTCTAATTATTCACATCTAAACTCACACTGTAATTATTTTATTAATTCAAATTCGCCGCTTGACAATTTAACGGCGGAGTCATTTACGCATGACAAAATTTTGCCGAGCTTGGTATCATTACAGGCTCGGTTAATTGCGCTTGCATTTTTATTTTTCGCTGCCGTCGTCGTCAAGAGCGTTACGAAAGGGGGCGGCTGACACTAAAATATAAACCCAGCTTAGCCCCAAAAATTATTTCACATAAATTTTGAGGGATCATTCACGAGGTAACACGAGTTAAAGTTTTTAGGTTTTATTCAAAACTAACTACATCTCATTCACAACAGGAGGTAGAGATTTTATTATGTTTACCAAAAGCGTAAAAAGAGGACTGCTTGCATTGCTGGCGATAAGCTTGTTTGCGGGCAGCGCGTTAGCCGACATAGTGCCCCCGGAAGCTCAGTATGCATCGAACGGAGTGAGCGTGGATATCACAATTGGCGATGCCGTCCAGACACTGAAAGAAATGGATCCATACTTTGGCAACCTTGCGAATATTACGACCGCAGGTTTAGCTGGAGCGGCTACGGCTGCCGCTAAGGGCAGTTCCGTAGGTGATAGTGAGTTTGTTAACAATTTCAAGACTAATATTGCACCGTTAATGGGGACAGCTATATTCCATGTTGGTGAAGTCTCACCGGCACTGTTAGAAGCAACCGGCTATACCTATAAGCGCGCTGTAATGGCGCTGGCCTTAGAGACCGGTGCATTGGCCCGCAGCGCACACAATGCCGAAAGCGGAATCGCGTTGACGACTACGGCTGCAGGTGCATTGGCCGCGCAGGCAGATGCTATCGCTACGGCTGCAGATGCAAATGCCCTTACTACGGCTGCAAATGCCCTTACTACGGCTGCAAATGCCCTTACTACGGCTGCCGCCTCAATGACTGGTACTGAGAAGGACGTGGCGGAAGCGTACGTGGAAGCGATCAAGGCGCTGGCTGAAACGGTGACTAAAGTCGCGACCGGAATGACAAGCCAAGCCGGAATCGCGTTGACGACTTCGATCCAGAACGACGACGCGATTAAGGCGATCGCAGCGATATATAACAACAAATACCTCGCCGTACGCTTCGCAGCTAACGAAGTAGCAGCCAGCGGGACTCATGATAGTGCCAGCAGCGCTTTAAAGAATCTGATCAAAACCAAAGAGACAGTCGACGTGAGTAACACTGCCCCGACGCCGGCTGGTGCCGCGGAGATAACGGCAGACGAAAAGGCTATCAAGATCGACTTGACTGGCAAAGATGATGGAACTGGTTTAGCGGTGAAAACTGACGCGGAGAAACTGGTGTTCCTTACAACAGTAAGAGACATAATTAGTCTTGTTGATGCGAGCACAAGTATCAGCTTGGATATCGCTGGAGTTACCAGCACCCTCGAAGAGGGCAGCAAGGCAGAAGCAGAGGCAGTTGGAGCAGATGAGCTGCTGTACGTCAAAGTCGGTGACAAGAAAGTTGCGACAATCGCAGTGAAGTATACTGCCCCAGACGGTACTTCCGACATCAAGGTAGCCGAAAAAGGGGAGATTACTCTCACGTTCCTAACGGATGAAACTGCAGGAATGGTATGGGGTGAGGCAGTCATCAAGGGCTACGCCGCTACCATGACCAGCGCGATTGCAAAGGATATTGCAGATGAGCTTACGGCTATCGCTGCTTTAGCCGGTAACAAGGACGCAGAGGGCAAGGATTGCTTAAGTGAGGCAATGCTCTCAATAGCGACGTATGTATATAACTACACGTCCACCACAACTAACAAAGACGCGTTGTTCTACAAGGCTATGGCTGATGACCCGGCTGCAGCTACAGGCGCATTAACTACGGCTGCAGCTACAGTGAAAGCGAATACAGAAGCAACAGTAGCGGATGTTTACAAGGCGATCGCAGCTGATCCAGAGACCTATGCAGCAGCAGTAGTGGACTACCTCACCTCGTTCTTAAGCAAAGACGCAATTAAGAACGACACCGGTGCTATGATGGTTAACTGGGGCGAGATCGACGAGAACGGCACCTTACAGCAGGTTTACTACCCGATCGCCCACAGCAACGGATCAGTATTCGGCGGAGTGGGCACAACTGCACCGACAGTCAGCAGCCCGCTGGTTATCAAAGCTGCTAAGGGCACATTGCCGATTAAGATGCTCGCAGCAACGCTCTCCAGTACGCGTGATGTTACGATCGACACAAAGATACTGCACGCTGAGATGGCCTCATTTGATGCTACAGCAAAGAAGAGCAAATTCACAGTCATGCCCACGGATGTCACAAATGGCATTACGGTTGACGATGCTTTAGCAGCTAAGAAAGAGGTCTTAGTCCGTGTGATATTCCTGAGCTCCGGCGATATTGATGCAGACGGATCAATCGGTATCCTGACCGAATCCACGGCCACTACTAACGGTGACCTTGCACCTAAGACCCTTGATGCGAAGCTCTTAGCCGATTACGGCGTCAAGAAGGGCAAGCTCGCTCAGCTTCAGCAGGGCTATCCGTACTTGGTGCAGTTCAAGGTCCAGTTTACTGACGCAGCAGGCGGCTCCGGCACGACGACAGAAGAGACTTATAAACTTAAGGCC
>JAFUXM010000085.1 GCA_017470785.1 Synergistaceae bacterium | reverse complement strand
TTTTGCCGCCATACAGTCCAGAACTGAATCCGATAGAACATTTCTGGAGTTGGCTGAAGAGGAAAATTTGTGATTTACTTCCAAATTTTAAGAAACTTGACGAGGTTATTTATGCACTTTTTAAAGTGCATTAACTATAACGCATCAGCACAGGCTCGCGCCCTCGCCTCATCACGCGCAGCTTTCTTATTGCCGGCAACCGCCGCCGCGCCTTCAGCATCGTTGACAACATAACAGCCGTTCTCAACCGTAACTCTCGCAGCTGCACCAGCCGCATACAAAGCAATTATTAACGCAATTAAAGCCAAGCCAAAAATTTTATTCTTCATTCATTAGCTCACCCTCGCAAAAATTAAACCGCCCCGCACGAAAGACGCGCCAGCTTTAAGCTATGCGTCCGCCATGCGAGGCGGTTTATTATTTATATTTATATTTATTAAATTTACATGTATTAACTTGGAAGCTTTGACAGAGTAATAGTAATAATAGAGTATAATAATGGCCATACGCCATACGCCATACGCCATACGCCATACGCTAATTATAACGCGTCAAGTACACCTCTGTCACCAGCCTTTTTACGTATTTTTATTAAATTCACAATATGAAACAAAATTTATAGAACTTTTGTTTAGTGTATCATATCCATTATTTTTTGTGCAAGTTTTTTGTGTAATAGAAAATTTAAAACTAATAAATTATGCTGACGTAAAATTAAATTAAAATTTTAAATTTATTTATAACTCTCCAACACATGCGCATAGAAAGTTTTGCGATTATTAATTAATTTATTAAATTTTTGCTTGTAAGTTAATTTAAAGAACTGCGTATTTAAAGTTAATTCATTAAATTTAT
Organism: Synergistaceae bacterium; assembly: GCA_017470785.1. GTDB lineage: Bacteria > Synergistota > Synergistia > Synergistales > Aminobacteriaceae > JAFUXM01. The sequence goes on along the minus strand of JAFUXM010000085.1, from coordinate 6,351 downwards.
CTTGATTAAATTCTGAGTTCAATAAGCCGTTAAGCTTTCGCAGGTCAGGATTGCTTTGAGGCACTGCATTAATTAAATTTCTGCACTCGGGCAGCTCGTTATAGGCCGTTGCGATTGAGTAATCAAAAAGCGCGTAGTCTATCAATAAATCTTTCACGCGCCAGTACTCGCTCATGAATTCAAGCACGAACTGCGGCAAAATATTTCCTGCTTGAGACGCAAGCAGGAAAGTCGTCCAGCGGCCAAGCGACACATTGCGGCGGTTTAAATTAAAATCATAATTTATAGTATAGAACGGCAAGTTAAAAATTTCGTCAGGAATTGGGCTTGTGACAAATATAGTCGCGTCAAGCCATAGGCCGCCGTAGGTATAAATTAAATAAAGCCTGCATAGATTAGCAAACGCGTTGCGCGTCATCTTGCCTGCGTTTAATAAATTAAAAACATGCTCAGGCAAGTTTATATAATCTCTTAAATTCTCACTCGTGATTAATTTAACCGGATGATCTGCGCAATTCGCTTTAATGCTCGCGTAACAAGCTTTGACCAGCTCGGGCATGGCATCATAGCCTTGAAGCCACATCACCCAGATAGGCGCAGGTTCTATAGCTTTAAGTTGTGAAGCATCCGGCGCAAAATTTTTATATTTATATTTTTCTATCACATAAGCAAAATTTTCCTTCAGCCATGCAAGCTTGACTTTGTCATGCAATCTCAGCGACGGCGGAAAAATATTTGCAGCTAACAAGTCCGCCATTCCTACTTTAAAGCCAAAATTTTTGAAAATTTTTATCTTTTTATATATGCTTTTACTTAGGCTCAAAGTGAAACTCCTCCAGTTTAATTTTAATCAAAATAATTTTATATCATTTTCGATGGATCGCCCGTGTACGGATGCGCTGCAAAATATATATCCATTTCATGTTCAAGTTCACTTTGGGATTTATTATTGAAATAATCCCTCTGCCATTGCGTATAGTCAAAATTCTCTGCCTTGACAAGAAATATAAACCGTTCCGCTTCGATAACATTCATCTTCTCCAGAAGACAACTCATACCGCGATGCAGAACTTCAGCCGTATTTATATTCATTATTCATTCCTCCAGCTGCGTAAAATTTATTGGATTTATCAGTTTAATTACGCTGCTTTTATATTTTAATAATCTTGTGTCCGTAGTAATAAAGTAAATACAACGAGCGTAAACAGCACATGCTACATGAACAGCATCTTTATATTTTACGCCTGTCAACATTATCTCATCAATCTGTGATTGCAGCTGCTCTCTGCGTTCGCATTTAATCATCCTTTCATTAATAATTAATACCCCTGCCTTAATTTATAATACAAGCCCGGGAATAATATAACACACAGCGCCTTTAAAAATATCTCAGGCTTATTAAATAAAAATTTTATCGAGCTTAATAAAATTTTTTTCGTGCCTTCAGAGCTTAATAAATTTTTAAATCCTATATAATTTTTTTCGCGCGAATAAATATTAAATTGCCTGAGCAGCGCCTCGGGCAATAATAAATTTTCAGCAAGACTTTTAATTTTTAAATCTTTAGCGTGCTTGCTGATATATTCAGCTGCGTGAAAGTGGCCGGCTGTGAAATCTTTATAACGCCTCAAACGCTTTTCAAAATTATTTCTGTCGCGAACTTGGCCGCTGCTTGCACTCTGCACGTAAATATATAAACACTCGAGCGTGAACGCAATTCTATCAGCTCTGCACATAGCTTCAAGCTCAAATATAACGTCCTGCCCGGCTGTGCAGCCGTCTATAAATCTTAAATTACAATTTTTTAAAAATTCTGCGTCATAAATCATCGAGCAAAAGTGCGGCGATAAGCGCGAAGCAAGCCGCAAATATAAAATTTCACTTGCATCTCTCACATAAGGCTCAGGCAAATTTATTTTATAAAATTCATCCGGCTTGCTCTTGTCATCATATCTTTTAATCATGCCTCCAAAAGCAATATCGCATTTATATTTCAAAATTAAATTCACTAAGCTCGAGACTAAATTTAATTCCGCCTCGTCGTCGCCGTCGCAGAACCATATTAAATTGCCGCTCGCTGCGTCAAGGCCGTTATTGCGTGCAGCTGCGACGCCTAAATTTTTCGCGTGAGCTATAATTTTAAATCTCCTGCCGCTCTGCTCCAAAATATTTTCAGCAATGCTTAACGTCTCATCGCTCGAAAAATCATCTACAAAAATTATCTCTAAATTTTCATAGTCCTGATTAATAACTGAGTTCAGCGTGAATTTAATCCGGCTTGCAGTGTTATACGCCGGTATAATAACGCTCACTAACGGCTCGCTAACTTCCATCAAAACATCCTCATTTAATTTAAAATTTTTATAAACTTCTTCTTATTATAATAGGCATGAATTTAAATTCAAACTCACGGCAATAAAATCAAAAGTTCTTCTTATTATAATAGCCTGAATTTAATTTGCGCTAAATTTAATCAGCCCATACCGCCGTAAATCAATAAATTAATTTTATTTAAGTTATAATAAAATTAGTTTAAATTTTAAATAATTTAAATTGAGTAGGAGGGGTTGCGTAGCATGAGTGATTTAGATTTTAATTTTGATTACTCGTCATATGACGAATGGAAAGAGGCGGCGGTTGCTGCCTTGAAGGGTGCGCCGTTTGAGAAGCGCATGTTCACGCCGACATACGAGGGCATCACGCTCAATCCGCTTTACACTGCCGAGGACACGAAAGACTTAAAGGCAACTCGGACGTTTCCGGGGTTATTTGCACTTAGAGGCAGCTCAGCAGCCGGAAATTTAAAACGGCCTTGGGAGATCGCGCAGTTCGTGAGCGAAGATGATCCTGACGAGCTGCACAAAGCCATAATTCATGAGCTGGAGCGCGGCGCGAGTACAGTTGCATTTAATCTTGATAATAATAAGCTTGATAACATCACAAAAATATTAAACGGCCTTTTAGACAAGCCGTTATATATTTACGCCGGTGCGTCGGCTCTTAAAACCTTAAAGAGTTTAGAGAATGACGCAAGATATTTAACCGGCTGCATCGGCGCTGACCCGTTGGGCGTGCTGGCGGAGACCGGTGACTTGCCGAAGGACTTAGACGCACTCTGGGATGACATGGCAGAGACTATCAGGTGGGCCGACGCGAAGCATACTCCTGTTAAGACTATTTTAATTCGCGGCTCAGTTGCTCATAACGGCGGTGCGAGCGCAGTGCAGGAAGCTGCATATGCTATGACCGCCGCGATAGAGACGTTACGCGCGATGTTAAGCCGTGGCGTGATGATCGGAGAGGCTGCGAGAAGGCTTAGATTTGATTTCTCGCAGGGCGCAAATTTCTTTATGGAAATTGCTAAAATCCGCGCGGCGCGTATAATCTGGTCACGCATAGCCGAGAGTTTCGGCGGCGATGAGGCAGCCCAGCGCTGTGAAATTTTTGCCCGCACTTCGTCATTCACTAAGACTATATTTGACCCGTATGTAAATATGCTGCGCAATACTACCGAGGCATTTTCAGCCGTGATCGGCGGCGTTGAAGGCTTGACCGTCTGCAGCTTTGACGAGGCGTTAAGACCCGACAGCGAATTCTCAAGACGTGTTGCGAGAAATGCGCAGATTATGCTGCAAAAAGAATTTAATTTACTCGAGCCGGTTGACCCGGCCGGCGGCTCTTGGTACATCGATAGATTAACGCATGAGCTTGCAGTTAAGATTTGGGCTGAGCTGCAAAAGATCGAATCGCAGGGCGGCTTCTTGAAGAGCCTCGAGCAGGGCTTAATCCAGCAGGACATAGAGCAGACTTTAAGCTCAAGATTTAAGAAACTTGCAAGCCGCAGCGACCGCGCAGTCGGTACTAACATGTACCCGAACATGGGCGAACACAGCGAGATTAATTTAAATATTAATAAAACTTACGGCGATAAAGTGACGCCTATCAAGGCTCACAGGTGGACAGAGCAATTTGAAGAATTAAGATTAAGAACTGAAGCTTATAAAGCAAAGACCGGCGACAACGTTAAAATATTTTTAGCCAACATGGGCCCCATTCCCCAGCACAAAGCCCGCGCCGATTTTATCTCAGGCTTCATGGAAGTTGCGGCGTTCGAGATGCTGCGCAACGACGGCTTTAAAACTATAGAAGACTGCGCCGAGGCTGCTGCTAAAAGCAATGCGTTAATCGCAGTGATCTGCTCGACTGATATAACTTATCCCGAGATAGTGCCTGAATTAACTAAATTAATTAAAGCTAAAAAGCCTGACATGAAAGTTTATTTAGCAGGCGAGCCTGCGCCGGAATTTAAAGACAGTTATGAAGCTGCCGGACTTGACGGAGCTATCAGCGTGCGCTCAAATTGCCTTGATACTTTAACAGAATTTCAGAAATTAAAGGGGATGTTTTAAGCTATGACGCCTGATTTCACTAAAATAGATTTGGCCGCGCCGTTGAAAGGGCCGGCGTATGATGCGAAAGCATGGGAACGCATGTTCAAGAGCGAGACGGGCAAAGCTCCTGACGAGATGAATTATAAAACAATGGAGCAAATCGACGTAGCGCCGTTATATACAGAAGCTAATAATGCAAATTATCCGCATTTGAAATTTGACAAGCCCGGGCTGCCGCCGTATTTGCGCGGGCCGTATCCGACTATGTACGTCACGCGGCCTTGGACAGTCAGGCAATACGCCGGCTTCTCAACAGCCGAAGAGAGCAACGCGTTTTACCGCCGAAACTTGGCCGCCGGTCAAAAAGGTCTATCGATTGCGTTTGACTTAGCAACTCACAGAGGCTATGACTCAGATCATCCCAGAGTAATAGGCGACGTGGGCAAGGCCGGAGTTGCTGTAGATTCTATACTCGATATGGAAATTTTATTTGCCGGTATCCCGTTGGATCAAATGTCGGTCTCAATGACGATGAACGGCGCGGTGCTGCCTATATTAGCATTTTATATTTTAGCAGCCGAAGAGCAGGGCGTTGATAAATCTGTCTTAAGCGGCACAATCCAGAACGATATATTAAAAGAATTTATGGTTCGCAACACTTATATTTATCCGCCCAAGACTTCAATGCGCATAATCGGCGATATATTCGCATATACGTCAAAATACATGCCGAAATTTAACAGCATAAGCATTTCGGGCTATCACATTCAGGAGGCCGGCGCTACTGCTGACATAGAGCTTGGCTATACGCTTGCTGACGGCCTTGAATATCTGCGCACCGGTGTCAATGCAGGCTTAAGCATCGACGCATTTGCGCCGCGTATCTCGTTCTTCTGGGGCATCGGCAAAAATTACTTTATGGAAGTTGCGAAGATGCGGGCAGCCCGTGTGTTATGGGCGAAGATAGTCCAGTCATTCAATCCTAAAAATCCAAAGTCAATGGCGCTGCGAACTCATAGTCAGACGTCGGGCTGGAGCTTGACCGAGCAAGACCCGTATAATAATATCGAGCGTACGTGTATCGAGGCAATGGCTGCGGCACTCGGCCATACGCAGTCGCTGCACACTAACGCGCTTGATGAAGCTATCGCGCTTCCCACTGACTTCTCAGCCAGAATTGCAAGAAATACGCAGCTTTATATTCAGGACGAGACGAAAGTCTGCAAAGTCATTGATCCGTGGGGCGGCTCTTGGTACGTTGAAGCTTTAACAGATGAATTAATTAAAAAATCATGGGCGCATATTCAGGAAGTCGAGGAGTTAGGCGGTATGGCAGCAGCCATTGATACGGGACTTCCAAAGATGAGAATTGAAGAAGCTGCGGCAAGACGGCAAGCGCATATAGACTCCGGCTCTGAAGAGATCGTAGGCGTGAATAGCTATAGGCTTGACAAAGAAGACCCGTTAGAAATTTTAGAGGTCGATAACACGGCAGTTAGAGAAGCGCAGTTAGCGAGATTAAAGAAGCTGCGTGAAAATCGTGACCCTGAGAAAGTGCGGGAGTGCTTAGACGCTATCACACATGCAGCTGAGAGCGGTGAGGGCAATTTATTAGCGTTAGCGCTCGAAGCTGCCAGAGCCCGCGCGTCATTGGGCGAAATTTCAGACGCAGTCGAGAAAGTTTGCGGGAGGCATAAGGCCGTGATACGTTCAATTTCAGGAATTTATTCAAGCGAGTTTGCCGAGAGCGAAGTTATAGATGAAGTTCGTAAGATGACTGATGAGTTCGCGGAGAAAGAAGGCCGCAGGCCGCGTATCATGATTGCGAAGATGGGACAGGATGGCCACGATCGCGGTGCAAAAGTTATCGCGACGGCATTTGCTGACATGGGCTATGACGTTGACATTGGGCCGCTGTTCCAGACGCCGGAAGAGGCAGCACAAGATGCAGTTGATAATG
>JAFUXM010000084.1 GCA_017470785.1 Synergistaceae bacterium | reverse complement strand
CGGTGATTAAATTAGCAGCGCCCGGGCCGCTCGTGCAGATAGCTACGCCGGAGCGGCCTGAAATTCTTGATACGCCTGACGCAGCATGAGCGGCATTTGCCTCTGACCTGACTAAGACGCAATGAATATTAGTGTTAAGCAGCGCGTCAAAGACCGGACATATAGCAACGCCCGGGTATCCAAAAATTGTTTTCACGCCCTCAAGCTCTAAGCATTTTGCGGCAGCTTCAGCTCCGTTCATGTTGAAATATCCTCCAGTAAAAAATTTTAAAATTTTTAAATTTAATTTTAATAATGATACTATAATTTAATTAATTTAAATTTTAAGTCAGGTGAAAGATCATAGAGATTATAAAAAATTTAAAAATTATGCTGCGGGCTTTTTTAATTGCGTGTTCGTTCTTCACGATTTTGCCTACACCCGGGCTTAAAGGCCATGAGGAATGGCATGAGAGGGCAATGTATTATTTTGCGCTTGCAATGCCTCTTGTAGGATTTATTATTGGATTAATATGGGCTTTGTGCTTCGCTGTGATTTTAAAATTAAATTTTAATTTTGTGCTAAAGGGCGTCTTAATGGAGCTAATGGCTTTTATGATCACCGGCGGCATTCACATGGACGGCCTAATGGACACTTGCGACGCAATTTTCTCACGCAAGGACCGCGAGACGCGATTAAATATTTTACATGATACTCACACCGGAGCATTCGCCGTGATGGGCTGCGTATTTATAATTTTATTGAAGTCGGCTCTATTTGCTGAGATATTTTACAGGCTTAATAATTTAAATTTTAATTTAATCGCTGCTTTAATATGCACGCCGTTATTCGCGCGTTTAGGAATGGCGATATATTTTAATTCAATGCCTTATGCTAAGCGCGGCATCACGACTTCACTGGGCGAGCAGCGCGACAGAAAGCACAGCATTTATTTAATAATTTTAGCTTGCGTTATAGCTGCGTTAAATATTTATTTAGGCAATTACGCGCTGCCGTTAGCATGGCTGATAATTTTTTTATTATGGCGCTTTATTTGCTTTAATATATTCGGAGGCATAGCCGGAGATTTGTTAGGCGCATTTGCTGAGATCAGCGAGAGCATTTTAATTTTGAGCATAGCGGCAGGTATGTAGAATGCACTTGATAATCGGAGGCCGTCACATGGGCAAGCGCGCCTATGCTGAGAGCATTTATAAAGATTTAAAATTCTGCGACTTAGGCGATAGTGAAAGTTTAGAAATTTTATTAAATAGATTTAAGCATATTAAAGATGAAGAAGTTTTAGATTTAAAAAATTTTAATAGCTTAACGCATATTAAAGTAGAAGAACTTTGTGCGTTTAATGTTCACTTGGGCGTGAGAATTATGTTAGAGCGCGGGCTTGATGCGTTTACGCTGTTTGAAATATTAAAGAATTTTAAAGTTGTAATTTGCGATGAGATAGGCGCGGGCGTAGTGCCGATGGATAGATTTGAGAGGCAATGGCGCGACGAGGCGGGATTATTATACCAAGCTCTAAGCCGCGAGGCCGTTATAGTCGACAGGGTATGGGCCGGCCTCGCTATGCGGCTTAAATAAATTATAAAATTAAAAAATTATTTTGAGTTAATCCATATAGTTGCGGCCTCGTTCTGCTGAAGCTCTATTACATTGCGCTTGAGCTGGATTTTATATGTATTATTTTCGTGATTGAAATTTAAATAAGTTATAGCCGTGCCGGTCTGAAGGCCTATGTCCAATAATTTTTTGCGCAGCGGTTCGGTCGCAGTCAGGCGCAGGATGACGCCTTTAGTATTCGGCTCGCACAGAGTTAAAGGCATGGGCAGTAATATAGGCTTCTCGATTGCTATAAACGCCTCGTCGACCCACGGTTCATGTTCGGCTCTTGCACGCCTAAAATATTCAAGCAGCGCGTATAATCTTTCTTCTGTTATGTTATCGACATAATGCTCCATGTTGCAGGCCATCTCGGACGAGTGTTCGCGGTCGAGGCCAAGCATCTCGTGAAAGAAAGCTCTAAAGCCCTCGTGCCGTCTGAAAGTTATCATGCCCTTACGGCGGCCTTCGTCGGTCAAGCGCAGTGCGCCGTAGCGTTCATGTTCGGCTAAGCCAAGCTCAACTAATTTTTGTATAGTCGCAGTGACTGTGCCTTTAGTAATCTTTAAGCGTTCGGCCAGCCCTGTTACGGTGACCTCGCCGCCCGTGCATTCAAGCAAAAATAATTCTTCGAGATAGTCTTCTATACGCGCCGTTATCATGTTATAAAAATTCCTCCTGAGTTACAAAATATCAAATTTATAAATTAAATAATTTTAATTTTATAATAAAAATAAATTAAATTAGGCTCAAAAATTTTTGCGGTAAGCGAGTTTTATAATATAATAAATTAATATTTTATAAAATATTTGAAAAGGCAGGTATGCAGTTCGACATGAAAATTTTAGTTATTAACTGCGGAAGTTCGTCGTTGAAGTATCAGCTGTTCGACATGGACAATGAGGCAGTGCTGGCCAAGGGATTAGTTGAGCGTATCGGCATCGACGGTTCGCAGATCAAGCACACAAAGACCGGCATGGATGCGGTCACTCACATTACGCCTATCCCGGATCACAAAGTCGCGATTAAGTTAGTGCTTGACGCGCTGCTTGATAAGAATCACGGTGTGTTAAGTTCGTTAAGCGAACTCTCAGCGATTGGCCATAGGGTAGTTCACGGCGCAGAAGAATTTGCTACGTCAGTTAAGATTGACGCTAAAGTCATGGACGCGCTGAAGCGCTGCATACCGCTTGCGCCGCTGCATAATCCTGCGAATATCATGGGTATCGAGGCAGTCACTGAGGCGCTGCCTAATATTCCGCAGGTCGGAGTATTTGATACAGCGTTTCATCAGACGATGCCGCGCCACGCGTTTATCTACGGCGTGCCGTATGAATACTACGAGAAGCATAAAATCAGACGCTATGGCTTCCATGGCACGAGCCATTATTTCGTCTCGCACAGAGCGGCGGAGATGCTCGGCCAGCCGATAGAGAAATTAAAAATAGTTACGTGTCATTTAGGCAACGGCAGCTCGATTACAGCTGTCGACGGCGGCAAATCTGTTGATACCTCGATGGGCTTCACGCCTTTGGCCGGAGTGTTAATGGGTACAAGGAGCGGCGACGTTGATCCGGCTTTACTGCCGTTTATAGCGAAGGCTGAGAACATGAATCTTGATCAGGTTGACGCATTATTAAATAAGAAGAGCGGCCTGTTAGGCATTTCGGGCCTTAGCAGCGACTTAAGAGATGTTGAAAGTGCAGCGGCTAAGGGCGACGCCCGCGCGAAGTTAGCCGAAGATGTTTTAAATTACGGCGTTAAGAAATTTATCGGCGCTTATGCAGCTGCAATGGGCGGCATTGATGTGCTTGTCTTCACGGCCGGAGTCGGCGAGAACAGCGCCAGCACCCGCGCAGCTGTCTGCGACGGCTTGGAATTTTTAGGAATTAAGATTGACCCGGTTAAAAATGACATGCGCGGCAAAGAGATGGAGATCAGCGCAGCCGGGTCAAGAGTTCATGTTATGGTCATTCCGACCAACGAGGAATTAATGATCGCAAGAGACACTAAGCGCCTTGCGTTTTAATTTTTAATTTAATTTAAAATTTTGAAATTTAATAATAATAATTTTAAGTGCGTTGTCGCCTTGCCTCCGCGGGGCGATGACGTTGCTTGCATCGCTGAAGAGTGGGAATTAAATTTAGATAAGTTAGAGTATTATAGATTTAATTCGCCCGTAAAAGTTTTAGCTAAAGCGCGTTGGCTTGAGGAAAATTTATTGAGCGTGTTAATTGCGTTAAAGTTTGAGACTGAGACGGAGTGCGCGAGATGTTTAAAGCCTGTTACGCTTGCAATATCTGATAAATTGATGTATCTTTATTCATTGTGCGGACTTGAGTTCAGCGAAGAAGAATTTGAAGCGAGGGCGCAGGCTGCGCTGGCGTTGGATTTGGATAATATAAATTTAGATACGCCGGTTATGCCTGTTGAAGTTGAATATTTTGACAGGACGCTTGATATAGCGCCGCAGGTCTTAGAGAGCATATTATTATTGCTGCCGAGCAAAGTTTTATGCAGAGATGACTGCGCAGGACTTTGTCCTGAGTGCGGCGCTGATTTGAACGAAGGGCCTTGCGCGTGCAATTTGAGCGGTAATATAGACCCAAGGCTGAGCGTGCTTAAGGATTTTAAATTAGAATAATTTAATTTAATAAATTTTTAGAATTTTTAGAAATTTTAGGAGGAAGTAAAGTAAATGGCAACACCTAAGAGAAAGACGTCGCACGCGAGGAGTGCGAAGCGCAACGCGAACTGGCTTGGCGCGTTGAGAGCGCCTATGACGAAGAGCTGCCCGCGCTGCGGTGAGGTAATGATGCTGCATCATGCGTGCCCGGCCTGCGGCTATTATAAGGGAAGAAAGATCGCCGCAGCTTCAAGTGAGGACGCGGCCGATTAATTTATTATTAATTAATTTTCATGGCGATTGCGCCGAGGGCGTTAATTTATTAATTATTAAATTAAGGTCCTCGGCTTTGACGCTGTAATAATTTAAGATGCCGGAAGAGAGATTTGAATTTCAGACCGAGGCGGCGGAGCTGCTGAAGATGATGATTAACTCGGTTTATTCTAACCGGGATATATTTTTGCGTGAATTAGTTTCGAATGCGTCGGACGCTTTGGATAAGCGGCGCATTGAGAAGTTAAAGAACGCGGAGCTTGCTGACTTTGAGCCTGAGATTAGAATTATACGTGATAAAGACAAGCGCACGCTGACTATTGCTGATAACGGAATAGGCATGACGCGCGGTGAGTTAGGCCGCTATCTTGGCACGATTGCGAAGTCCGGAACTAAGGAATTTTTAGCGGCGGCCAAGAGCGAGAATAATAATAATCAAGAGAATTTAATAGGCCAGTTTGGCGTGGGCTTTTACTCGGCCTTTATGGTCGCTGAGCGTGTAGAAGTGTTGAGCCGCAAGCTCGGCGAGAGCGGAGCGTGCTTATTTAAGTCTGACGGCAGCGGGTCATATACGCTTGACGATGCCGTGACGCGCGGTGAGTGCGGCACGACTGTAACGCTGCACTTAAAGCCCGTTAATCAAGATAGCAATATCACTAAGGACTACACGGACGAGTGGGTTATACGTGATTTAATTTCAAAATATTCGGATTATATAGCGTGGCCGATAGTGATGCCGGTGACGCGGCACAAGGACGATCAGGAAGTTGTTCAGGACGAGACTTTAAATTCGCAGAAGGCTATCTGGGTCAGGCCGGAGAAAGACGTTAAAGAAGAAGAATATAACGAGTTCTATAGGCATTTAACGCATGACTGGAAAGAGCCGTTAGCGCACATAAGATTAAATGCCGAGGGCGCAACGAGCTTTAAGGGACTGTTATTTATCCCGTCTGAAGCGCCGTTTGACTTAGTTATGGATCCGAACTCCGGCGGAATTAGCCTTTATATTAATAGAGTTTTCATAATGAACGACTGCAAAGAGTTAATTCCTGAGTATATGCGCTTTATTCGGGGCGTGATTGACTCGGATGACTTATCGCTTAATATATCGCGTGAGATTTTGCAGGATGAGCCGGTTATACGCGTGATTAAGCGCAGTGCGCAGCGCAAAATATTTAATGAATTAAAGAAATTGCTTGAGGCTGACCGTGAGAAGTACGAGAAGTTCTGGAACTCGTTCAGGCAGATATTTAAATGGGGCGTGATTCAGGATTCAGAGCACGCTAAAAATATATTAGAGCTTGCGTTGTTTAACACGAGTGATCATGACGGTTGGACATCGATAGCTGAATATAAAGGCCGCATGAAGCCGGATCAAGCCGGGATATACTGTCTTGCCGGTCGTGATTTAGCGGCGTTGAAGTCGTCGCCTAAGCTCGAGGCGTTTAAAGCAAAAGGCTATGAAGTGTTGCTAATGAGCGATGCTGTTGACGAAGTTATATTAGTTAATGCAGCGGACGCTTTGGGCGATGAGCATTTAAAGCTGTTAAATATCAGCTTAGATTCCGTAAGTATTCAGTCTGAGGACGAGAAAAAAGCGGCTGAAGACGAGCTTAAAGACATAGAGGCTAAATTTGCGCCGGTCAAAGAGCAGGCTATGGCGGCCATGGGCGATAAGCTTGAGGACGTGAGGCCAAGCCTGAGCATGACTGACTCGCCGGCTTGCCTGCGTGATACGTTTAACGGCTTATTCCAGATGGAGCAAGTCTTGCGTGCGATGGGGCAAAATCCGCAGCCGCAGAAGAGGATTTTAGAGCTTAATATAAAGCATCCGTTAGTCAAGAAATTAATGGATATGGCTGAAAGCAATGACGGGCAATTTACAAATTTGCTTGAGATACTTTATGACCAGTCGCTTATCTTAGAGGGCGCAGTGTTGTCAGAACCGGCTTCGTTTGTGAAGCGTTTAAACGAGGTAATGACGAAGGCGTTTGGAGCGTAAAAGATTTATGGAGGGTGGATTATGCCGGAATTAATGAACGTACAGGGAGAGAATATGAACAGCAAGTCTGAGCAATCGGGCTTGAATACTGCTGTATCGGGGGCAGTCCACTCTCATAATGACGCTGAGGCGCAGGTCAAGGATCGTAAGACGGAGCAGCAGAAGTTCAAGCGGGCGCAGAATATCAAGCATGTATCGCTGGCAAACGCGTTGTATGCGCTGCTTCCGAGGCGCGGGCGCGGATTGCCGCACATGAAGCCTCGGCATTCCAAGGATGTATTGGAAAATGCTATTGAAAACGCGCCGGAAGTTGCCGAGCCTGAGCTTGAGGCAGCGCCGGACGTTGCAACGCTGGCAGAAGTGCCGGTGCAAGAGCCGGAAGCAGAGGTTGAGGAAGCACTTGACACTGTAGAACTTGCAGCAGAACCCGAGCCGGAAGCCGAGGCAGCGCTTGAGACTGTGGAGCTTGAAGCAGTGCCTGAGGCTGTGACAACGATTGAAACTGTGGAGCTTGAAGTAGAGTCCGAGCCTGAACCCGAGGCAACACTTGATACTGTAGAGCTTGCTGCCGAGCCTGAGCCGGAAACTGAGGCAACACTTGAAACTGCGGAACTTGCAGCAGAGCCTGAACCGGTGACTGAGACAGCACTCGAAACTGTGGAGTTTGCAGCAGAGCCTGAACCGGAGGCTGAAGCTGAGGTTACAATTGAAACTGTAGAGCTTGCAGCAGAGACCGCGCAAGAGCCGAAAGTAGAGGCAACACTTGACGCCGTAGAACTTACAGCCGAGCCCGAGCCTGAAGTTGAGACAGCAATTGAGACTGTAGAACTTGCAGCAACGCCCGAACCTGAAGTCGAGACCGCAATTGAGACTGTTGAACTCGCAGCCGAGTCCGAGCCAGAAGCTGAGGCTACACTTGAAACTGTAGAGTTTACTGCCGAGCCGAAGCCTGAAGCCGAGGCAACTCTTGAAACTGTAGAACTCACAAAGCCCGAGGCCGAAGCAGCGCTTGAGACTGCAGAACTTGCAGAAGAACCTGAGGCCGAGGCTACGCTTGAAAATGCAGAACTTGCAGCAGAGCCTGAACCGGAAATCGAGACAACTCTTGAAACCGTGGAGCTTATAGAAGAACCCAAATCGGAAGCTGAGGCTACGACTGAGACAGTAGAACTCGCAACAGAGACCGAAGACGAGGCAACAATTGAAACTGTAGAGCTTACAGCAGCGCCTGAGCCTGAGCCTGAAGTTGAGGCAGCAATTGAAAGTGTAGAACTCACGGCAGAGCCAGAGTCCGAAGTCGAGACCACAATTGAAACTGTAGAGCTTGCAGCAGAGACCGAGCCTGAAGTCGAGATAGCACCTGAAACTATGGAGCCTACACCAGAGGCTGAGACAACTCTTGAGACAGTAGAACTCGTCAAGGTGCCAGAACCTGAAGCCGAGACAACTATTGATGCTGTAAAACTCACAGCAGCACCTGAACCCGAGGCTGAAGTCAAGACAGCGATTGACACTGTAGAACTTGCAGCAGAGGCAGAGGTAGAAGTTGAGGCAACACTTGACACTGTAGAACTTACAGCAGAGCCTGAGCCGGAGACCGAGGCAACACTTGAAACTGTAGAACTTGCAGCCACGCCAGAACCTGAAATCGAGGCAACTCTTGACGCTGTGGAGCTTGCAGCCGAGCCCACGCATGAAGTCGAGGCAAAGATTGAACCTGTAGAATTCGCAACAGAGCCAGAACCGGTAGTTGAGGCAACACTTGAAACTGTAGAGCTTGCAGCCGAGCCTGAGCCAGAAGTTGAGGCAACACTTGACACTGTTGAACTTACAGCCGAGCCTGAGTCGGAAGTTGAGACAGCAATTGAAACTGTGGAACTTGCAGCCGAGCCTGAGCCGGAAGTTGAGACAGCAATTGAAACTGTGGAACTTGCAGCCGAGCCTGAGTCGGAAGTTGAGACAGAAATTGAAACTGTAGAGCTTACAGCCGAACCTGAACCTGAGGCGGAAGTTGAGGCAACGCCTGATACTGTAGAGCTCACAGTTGAGCCAGAGCCTGAGGCGGAAGTCGAGACAGCAATTGAGACTGTAGAACTTGCAGCTGAGCCTGAACCGGAAGCCGAAGCAACGATTGAGACTGTAGAACTCACAGCTGAGCCTGAACCGGAAGCCGAAGCAACGATTGAGACTGTAGAACTCACAGCTGAGCCAGAGCCTGAGTCAGAAGTCGAAGCAACAATTGAGACTATAGAACTCGCAGCCGAGCCTGAACCTGAGGCGGAAGTTGAGGCAACGCCTGATACTGTAGAGCTCACAGTTGAGGCAGAGCCAGTGTCTGAAGTCGAGGCTACTCTTGAGCCTGTAGAACTCGCTGCAGAGCCGGAAGCCGAGGCAACAATTGAAACTGTAGAACTCACGGCCGAGCCAGTGTCTGAAGTCGAGGCTACTCTTGAGCCTGTAGAACTTACTGCAGAACCAGAGTCTGAGGCAGAAGTCGATACAGCAATTGAAGCTGTAGAACTCACAGCAGCGCCTGAACCTGAAGCCGAAGCAGCAATTGGGACTGTAGAGCTTGCAGAAGAGCCCGAGGCCGAGGCAGCGTCCGGAGCTGTAGAACTCGCAGCAGCGCCTGAACCTGAGGCGGAAGTTGAGGCAACGCCTGATACTGTAGAACTTACAGCGGAGCCCGAACCTGAAACCGAGGCAACAGCTGACACTGTAGAACTTACAGCAGAGCCCGAACCGGAAACCGAGACAACGCCTGAGACTGAAAAACTTACGGCAGTACCTGAGCCGGAAGCCGAAGCAGCTATTGAGACTATTGAACTTACAGACGAGACTGAACCGAAAGTCGGAAAAACGCTTGAGGCTGTAGAGCTAACAACCGAGCCAGAGCCTGAGCCGGAAATCGAGACAACTCCTGAGTCCGTGGGGCTTGAAGCAGCGCCCGAGACCGAAGCAACATTCGACACTGTAGAGCTTGAAGCCGAGCAAGGGTCGGAAGTCGAGACAGCGATTGAAACTGCAAAACTCGAAGCCGAACCTGAGCCGGAAGCAGAGGCAATGTCCGAGACCGTGGAACTCAAAGAAGAGTCTGAAGCCGAACCCGCAGCTACACTTGAAACTGCAGAACTCGCAGAAGAGCAAGCGCTCGAGGCTGAGGCCGAACCCGCAGCTGAAGCTACGCTTGAAACTGTCAAAGTTACAGAAGAGCAGGTGCAAGAGCCTGAGGCAGTGTCCGAACTTAAACCTGAGCTTGAAACTGAACAGCCAGAACCAGAAGAAACTCAAAATATAGATATAGATACAAATAGCAATAATAATACTGAAGATAGTGAATCGCAGGCGACAGATATGAAAGATACAGATGACGCAGAAGCTGCCGGCAACGGCGGCGAATTCTCACTTACATACGACGTAACTTCAAAGCGCCGCTACGTCGATTTGACGTCACAGAAGACGGAATTTGAACGCGTCCTCGAGGAGCTGGCCAAGATCGGCCATGACATCCTGTCGTGGGAAGTCGAAAAATTTACGTCGAAGTTCGCTACTAAGAAATATCAGGGCAGCGGTTCTGAAGAAGAGGCAACTGCTCAGAAGTATGAAGCGTTCTTGGGCGGATTTATTACTAACGCAGCCCAGGAACTTTACGACAGAGGCTATAAAGAAACTGCCTTTAAATATTTAGAGCAGACTAAAAACGTCCTCGAGGCAAGACAAAAACTCGAGAGCGAGGTTGAGTCGATTAAGACACGAGTTGAGGAATCAGAGGACTTAGTCGATGTATCAGATCTGCTCGGACTATTCGGAGACGGAGATTAATTGATTTGCAGAATAAATTTTTGTGAGACTGGCCAGCTTAGATTATTAAGCCGGCCAGTTTTTTATATTCACTTAATTCTGGAACGCATAAATTTTTTATAGATTTTGCTGCGCTTATACTCGCGTATGCTTCTGCCTAAAATTTTATACGCGTCCATGCTCTATAATTTCACAAGCTCAAGGCCTAAAGATTTTGCAAGCTCCTCGCACTCGTTAAACTTAAAGCATAAAGTGCTTGCGTGATGACTGTCACTCGATAAAATAACACGGCCGCCTTTCTCAGCAATTCGCTGTAAAATTTTTACGCTCGGATACGGCGAAGTTCTATAGCCTCGTGATATAGCACCGGTGTTAATCTCGAATATGCAATCAAATTTTAAAAGCTCGTCAAGCGCATTAAACGCCGCGTCTATATAACGCTTGTCATCTTCATTAAATAATTTAAAATCTTCATTATATTTAGTGATTAAATCAAAGTGGCCTATTATAATATTTTTATTTTTATATTTAATTTTATTTAATAAATCGCTTTCATGTTTATAATACAGCTCGGCCAGCTTATAAAAATCATTATCAAAATATTTTTGCGCAGCATCGCAAAGCATCTCAGGACTATAATCAACGTGAAAGAAATTTTTATTATCATTAACAAACAGCGTATGAACTGAAGCTATCACATAATCATAGCCGTCAGGCTTTAAGTCCGAATAATAATCCTGCTCAACGCCTAATAAAATTCTGAGCTTATCATCATATTTTATTTTTAAATTATTAACAGCCTGCTTATAATTTTCAGTCCCATTAATCGACATGCAACTCTCTTCGTCAAACTTCACATGTGAATGCCCCGAGAAGCCTAAATCCTGCATATTTAATTTCAATGCCGCCTGTATTATCTCTTCCGGCGTACTCTTGCCGTCGCAAAAATTAGTGTGAACGTGATAGTCGCTTAATATCATTTAAAATAACTTTGCCTTTCTTTAAAAAAATAAGCCCGCGCAAAAATTTTCACGGGCTTTAATTATTAAATTATAAAAATTTTAACTCGTCATCTTTTCCTGCTTGACTTTATGGTCTATCACATGCCGCGATTCTAATTCATTAATAATATCTTGCGGCTCAATGCCGGCCTCGGCCATCAAAACTAAAACATGATAAGTCAAGTCGGCGATTTCATAAATCGTCTCGGCCTTGTCCTGCGCCTTGGCCGCAATAATAACTTCAGTGCTTTCCTCGCCGACCTTCTTTAAAATCTTATCAAGGCCTTTATCAAATAAATAAGACGTATACGACCCTTCGACCTTCTCGCTCTTGCGGCCCTTAATCAATTTCATTAAGTCATTCAAATCAAATTTCTTGCAAAAATTTTTATTATCATCAAAGCAAGAGACAGTGCCTAAGTGGCAGGCCGGGCCGTCGGGCTTGACGCTTATTAACAGCGTGTCGCTGTCACAGTCAGTCTTGATAGAAATTATATGCTGATAATTGCCGCTGGTCTCACCTTTGAGCCATAACTCTTTGCGCGACCTGCTCCAAAAACACGTCAGCTCACGCTCAAGCGAAATTTTTAAACTTTCTTTATTCATGTACGCAAGCATCAAAACTTGTTTAGTCGCATCATCAATAATAATCGCCGGAATTAATCCGTCAGAATTAAATTTTAATTTATCTATATCAAAGCTAAGCATATTTAAATTCCTTTCACGCGTGAAAATTTTTAAATTCATTTTATCACGTATAATAATTATTAAATTTTTTTGAACGGGGCGATTATTATAAAATTTTACGAACTTAATCCGGTTATGAAAAATTATATCTGGGGCTATGAGATATGGGCGCTGGCCGCTCACAAAGACGGCGACTGCGAAATTATTAATAATAATATCACGCTGTCGCAGCTGTTAAAGCCGCAAGCTCTGCCGGTCATGATAAAAATTATAAAATCAAATTTGCCGCTGTCTATTCAAGTTCATCCTGACGATGATTATGCTTTAAGAGTTGAAAATGACTCGGGCAAGACCGAGATGTGGCATATCCTCGACTGCGAGCCGGACGCGTTTTTATATCTTGGCTTTAATAATAATTACACGCGCGACGACATAGCGAACGCGATTAAAAATAATGATTTAATTAATAAGCTAAATAAAATTAAAGTTCATAAGGGCGATGCGTTCTATATTCCTGCCGGTACAGTGCATTCGATCGGCGGCGGAATTTTATTAGCCGAGACGCAGCAAAATTCTAATATAACTTATCGAGTTTATGATTATAATCGGCTGGGCACTGACGGCAAGCCCCGCGAGCTGCATATCAGCAAATCGCTTGACGTCATGAATTTAAATTTTAATAATAATTATAAAATTCCTGACAATGCAAAATTTAAATCGCAGATTTTAAAATTAAATTCAGGCGATAAACTCGAGCTTAATAATAAAGATTTCGAGTTTGTGTCGATAATATTATTGTCAGGCGAGGCGAAATTAAATTTAAACACTTTAACGCAATATCACGCCGTGTTAATTATTAATAATAAAAATAATAATTTAACTTTAAGCGCTGATAATGTTAAATCTGAAATTTTAGTTACGTACTTTTAATTTTTAAATTTTTCAATTTTTAAATTTTTGCCTTTTGCGTGACGTGAAACGTGATAATAAATAATAATTAATAATTTATAAATTTATAACTTAAGCTTGCATAACTTGACTTGCTTGACTTGCTTGACTTGAATGAAAGGGAAAATTTTTTGATGCGCAGACTTTGGCTCATGCCGCTGTTCATTATGCTGACGTTGGGCGTGTATTGCTGGGGAATAGGCGGATTCGGCTTCATAGATCCATACGAGACTTTATTCTCAAGTCTTGAGCCTAATATAAATAATTTTATAAATTCTATTGCGTTCTTTATATTAGGCAAAAGCGAACTTGCCGGAAGAATTATTCAGCTTGTACTGGGCTTAGCCTGCGCGTGCACAGCTGCGCTTACAGCAAAAATTTTATTTCACAGCCGCAAGATCACGCAGATCAGTTTTTTTATAATTTTAACTTCGCCGTTATACTTCATAGTATCGCGGCTCAATCTGCCGGATATATTTTTTACTGCAAGCTTCACGCTGTGCCTATTCTGCTATATTTATAAAATTCAAAATCTCGATAATATTTTTAAATATAGAAATCTCGCAGCAAATTTATTTTTTTATTCCGGCATGGCGCTGGCAAGTCTAAGCGGCGGAATGATAAAAGGCACGCTCGCGCCGCTAAGCATAGTTATATCGCATATATTAATTATTAACTGGCGGTGGCGCAACAGCAGCTATAAAACTATAAACTTCAGCGATTTAATCTCGCCTTTGGGCATGGCATTATACGCAATTATAATCTCGCCGTTGTTTTTAAATAATTACAAATTAAGCAGCGATATATTTTTTGCGCATAATATAAATAAATTTTATTTGCTTGCCTTCTGCCCATGGATTATTTTTATATTTATTTACGCTAAAAAATTATTTAAATTATTATTTAATTTTAATAATGCAAATGCTCTTGAGCCTGAGACGCAGTCCCTTACTCAGGACGATGCGGCGTTATTATGCCTATGGGCAGCCTTAGCATTTATATTTAATTTTCCTGACCTGACTGCCTGCATAATTCCCATTGCAATTTTAATTGCCGTGCTGGTACTCGAGAATATATTCGAGAGTGTTAATCATAGAATTTTCAAGAAATTTGTATTTTATTTATTATGCTTGTGCGCGGTCCTGAGCTTAATTTGTATAGTAAAAGCATTTAATAATACTGCGTTATATAAATCGCATAAAGACATAGCTAAAATTGCAAATGAATATTTAAGCTATGAGAATAATCCTGATATAAATCTTTTATATTACGGTGATATACGCGGCCTTGAATTTTATTTAAATCATAAAATCACAAATATTAATGATGCTGACATCGGCGACTGGGACGTTAAGGCAAATAATAATAATAATTTGCGCAAATTATGGAACGGAGCGAAGCGCATTTTATTAATCATCAAGCGCAGCAGCTTAGACGAGTTTATAAATATTATAGGCCGCGAGCCGGTGAAGGTCGGTGAGAGCGCCGGCGATATTTTATTAACTAATTATTAAATTAAATTATTTATTAAATATTAAATTATTATTCATGTTCTTCCAGACGGAGTAAGTGAACGGGATAGCGAGCAGGAATGATAAAAAATCTGAGCAGGGCTGCGCGGTCTCAACGCCTAAGAGGCCAAAGACTTTAGGCAATATAATTATGCAGGGAATAAAGCATAATCCTGACTTGGCCGAGGCGATTATCGACGCTCGTACGCCCTTGCCTATTGATTGAAGCATCATGTTTGAGATAGTCAGCGCAGCGTTTACAGGCAGCGAGAGCATCTGCCAGCGTAAAGCTATAACGCCTATTGCGATAACAGCCGGATCATCCCTGAAAAATTTTATGATGCTTGCTGAGAATATCGAGCAAATCACAGCGACGCAAGCTAAAAATATTGTGCCGTACTTGACGCAGAATTTATAACCGGCCTTGACGCGGCCATGTAAATTTGCGCCGTAGTTATAGCTGCACACGGGCTGATAGCCTTGGCCGAAGCCTATTAACGCAGCGTTTAAAAAGAACGTAACGCGATTTACGACTGACATCGCAGCTATAGCAGCGTCGCCGCCCAGTGCGCCGGCAGCATGATTTAATAATATAACTGCAAAGCTCATTAAGCCGTTTCTAAACAGCGACGGCGTGCCGCCGTTGATAATCTGCAATAAATAATGCGCATTTAATTTTATATTTTTAAATTTAATTCTCAGGTTCGGGCCGTTATAGCTGCCGATTAATAAAATTGCGAAGCCAACAGCCTGACTAATTACGGTTGCAAGTGCTGCACCGGCCACGCCTAAGTTTAAATTAAATATAAATATCGGGTCAAGCGCTATGTTTAAAACTGCGCCGCTTACTAAGCCAATCATTGCATAGACCGCACTGCCTTGAAATCTTAATTGATTATTTATAACAAGCTGCGACGTCATGAACGGAGCGCCGTATAAAATTATCTGCATATAGCTCTTCGTGTCGTTAATTATAGTCTTAGTCGCGCCTAAGAGTTCAGCTAATTTATTTAAATTTAAAAGTCCGGTGAAAGTTATTATTAAGCCTAAGATAAATGCTAATACAAATCCGGTTGCTGCCATTTCTTCAGCTTCACGCGTGTCACCTTCGCCGAGCTTGCGTGACATGTAATTGCCTGAGCCGTGGCCGCATAAAAAGCCTATCGCCTGAATAACATTCATGAGCGATAAGACTATCCCGACTGCGGCGGTCGCCTGCGTTGAAATTCGCCCGACAAAGAACGTGTCGGCCATGTTGTATAAATTCGTAACTAACATGCTTATAATAGTAGGCACTGCCAGAGCAGTTATAAGCTTGGGAATGGGCGTTAAGGTCATGTAGTCATAGCGCCGCTGCAACTCGGGATTATTTATATTCTGCATTAAATTTATTGGCCTCGCTTTAATTTAAATTTTAAAATTTAAATTTATTATAAGCCTAAAATTTTTGAGTTTGCTATAGCTTAAAGCTTGAAGATTTTTTAAATTTAAAATTTTTATTATGATAAAATAAATAAAAATTTGAGCAGGTCATGCGGCCGCCGAGCTTTTAATTTTTAATAAATTTTTAAGCTTGGAGGAAAGTCCGGACTTCACAGGGCAGGACGCCGGATAACGTCCGGCCGGCGCGAGCCGAGGGAAAGCGCAGCAGAAAATATACAGCTTTAAATTTTTAATTTTAAAATTTAATTTTAAATTAAAAAAATTTTTAGCAATGGTGAAAAGGCGAGGTAAGAGCTCACCGGGACAGCCGTGAGGCATCCGCATTGCAAGCCCCGTCCGAAGCAAGGCCGAATAGAGAGGAATGCAGCTGCCCGTTGTTTAAACCTCAGGGTATGGCCGCTTGACGTCCTCCGTAAGGAGAGGCGCAGATAAATGGCCGCAGAACACAGAATCCGGCTTACGAACTGCTCAAATTTTATTTTAATTTATTTTAAATAATAAAAGCTGGAGAGAATTTGAGCGGGATAAATTTTTATGACTGGCAGCTTGATGCGTTTAATTATATAAAAGATAAAAGTGCGGTGCTGTCAGCGCCGACCGGATCGGGCAAGACTTTAGCGGCGTATCTATGGGCAGGAATTTTAGATGCAAGCGGCAATATTAATAAAGACTTAAATGTAAGACGGATAATTTTTACAAGTCCGATAAAAGCGTTGAGCAATGAGCGATATTTAGATTTACGGCGCATGGGGCTTGATGTCGGCCTTGAGACCGGCGACTTTAAGCGCAACGAGGGCGCTGAAATTATCTGCTGCACTCAGGAAATCTACACGATGAAGTACGCGCAAGTGCAAAATCAAAAATTAATAGTCGATGAGTTTCATTATATATTTAATGATTCTGATCGGGCGAGGATGTATATCGACGGCATACGCGCGACTGACAGTTCAACGCCTGTGTTGGTCATGTCAGCGACTTTGGGCGGCGCAAATGAAGTTGGAAATTACTTATCTAATTTATGCGGCCGCGAGTTTGTGACTTATGAAAGTGACAAGCGCGCTACGAAATTAATTTTCACGCCGGGCAAGCCTGCTAAGTTAAGCAAAATTCATGATGCGTTAGTATTTGTCTTTTCACAGAAGGGCGCTGAAAAATTAGCTGTTAGTATTGCGCAGTTACGTGAGAAGCTTGATGAAAATTTGCTTGCGCGGCTTGCAGAACTTGCGAAAATTTTAGATATTAATAATTTCAGAAATTTAGAGGATACTTTGACGCGGGGCGTTGGAATATATCACGGCGGAATGCTGCCTAAAGAAAAATTATTGGTCGAGGCTGCGTTTCGCGAGAGAATTTTAGATGTAGTATGCGGGACGAATGCGCTTGCATTAGGCGTGAATTTGCCGGCTCAGTATGTGATATTTGCGCAGCTTGTGCAGTATCACGCCGGCAAGCCGATTACTAAAAATGAATTTTTGCAGATGGCGGGACGGGCTGGCCGTAAAGGCTTGTTTGACCCGGGCTATGTGACGTGGCTTAGGAAATCGCCGTTTGAGAGCTACGGCGCTGACACCGGCAAAATTTTTAAGGCGTTAGTTAAGAGCAAGGCTGAAAAGGCCGTTATAACTTTAAGGCCGTCGTTCGGCAGGCTGCTGCGCAAACAGACTTTGCCGGAATTTGAAGCTGAGTATATAGCTAATTACTCGCTGCCTGAAATAAAAGCAAATTTAATTTTGCGCGATATTAAATTAAATTTACGCAAGATCGAGCGCGTTGCCAGTGAAGTCGTGCAGCATAACTCACGCAAAAAATTTCGGGATTTATTGGCTGAAATCTGGTATGACGAAATGGAAGTCGATGAAAATCTTGAGATGGCGTTATTATTCTTTGAGGAGCAAAGCCCGAGCGCGTTGATGGCCGCGCAGATGCTTGTGCCGTACGAGCGCAATTTTTTGCAGGCTTTATTAAAAGTCAAGCGATTTGCAAATCAGCTGCCGAAGGGCTATGGGTTCAGGGCGTCGTCGCTTGCTGAGTTAAATAATAAAATAGATGAGATAGACCCGACGATATATGGCTTTGAAGAGAAGCTTAACGAGATTGAATTTACGCGGGAATAAATGGTTTGCTATTTGCAGTGTTGAAAGAGAAGCCGAGCGAATTTGAGTTTTCTCGTGAATAAATAAATTTTGCGTAATTATAGCGAGTTGACGTTAAAAAATATTTAGGCAATAATATTTGAGCAATTTAAATTTAAAATATTTTTTAAATTTTTGGGGCGTCGCCAAGTTGGCAAGGCAACGGATTTTGGTTCCGTCATCGTTGGTTCGAATCCAGCCGCCCCAGCCAAAGCGTATTAAGTGTCGGCTGGCTGCGTAATAGGGGGGATATTTGTAATTGAGCAATAAAACTGGAGTTCTTATTATGGCGGCGGGCAAGGGCACTCGCATGAAAAGCAACTTGCCAAAAGTACTGCAGCCGCTGCTTGATAGATCCATGATAGATTATTTGCTGCGAAGCGTTGTTAAAGTAAGTAATGATATTGCCGTGCTTGTAGGCTCGGGCGGCGAGCAGGTTGAAGAGCATATTTTAAATAATTTTAGCAATATAAAAGTATTGTGGCAGCGCGAGCAGCTCGGCACGGGACATGCTGTGAAGTGTGCAGCTGACTGGTGGCAGGAGCTTGATGATTTAATAGTGTTAAACGGAGACTTGCCTTTATTAACTTCCCAGACTTTAAATAATTTAATAAATAAATTTAATTCAAACAGGCCGGACTGTGCAGTTATAACTTTTATAGCTGAAGATCCGGCGTCCTACGGCAGAATTATACGCGAAAATAATAATATTAGAATAGTAGAATTTAAAGACGCAAGTGAAAGTGAGCGGGCGGTGAAAGAAGTCAATGCCGGCTGCTATTTCTTTAATGTGAAGTCTTTGTTAAAAGTAATAGATAAATTAAAAAATGATAACGCGCAGGGCGAATATTACTTGCCGGATGTATTAACTTTAATGAATAGTGAGAATATGCGCGTCGAAGCGTATAGTGCGCCGGAGAGCGAGATGGGCGGAGTTAATACGCAGGCTGAGTTAGCGCAGGCCGGTGATGTCATGCGGCGGCGGATTTTAAATTTCTGGATGGCGCAGGGCGTTAGAATGCTTGCGCCGGAGACCGTCTGGATAAGTGCGGATGCGGAGCTGGCAAGCGGCGTTGTGATTATGCCTAATGTGCAAATCTGGGGCAAAAGTAAAATTAAAGAAAATAGCTATATCGGCTCAGGATGTATTTTGAATGATGCTTTAATCGGCGAGAACTGCGAGCTTGTCGCAAATGTAATTATAGAGAATAGTGAATTAAAAAATTTCGTTAAGGCCGGGCCGTTTGTGTATATTCGTGATAATGCGTGTTTGGATGATTATGCGTTTGCCGGTAAATTTGTTGAGATTAAGAACTCGCATATAGGCATGAACAGCAAAGTGCCGCACTTGTCTTACATGGGCGACGCGGTGTTAGGCCATGACGTGAATATCGGCGCAGGTACTATAACTTGCAATTATGACGGAGTAAATAAAAATAAGACGATAATCGGCGATAATTGCTTTGTCGGGTCTGACACTATGTTTGTTGCGCCTGCTCAAGTCGGCGATAATGCGACTACGGCGGCGGGGTCTGTTATAACAGGGCCTGTGCCTGAGAATGCGCTGGCAGTAGGCCGTGCAAGGCAGGTCAATATAGAGAACTGGACTAAGCTTAAACGCAAAAAATAAAAGTTAATAAATTAAATTCAGGAGGTAAGTCTTGTGACCATTTCAGCTGGAGAGTTCACCCTGATTTCTGGACGGGGCAGAATCAAAATTTTTTCCGGAACCGCGCATAAGGATTTTGCAGAGGGGATCTGCAGCGAACTGGGCGTTTCGCTTTCGGCTATAAGGCATTTCAGATTTTCGGACGGCGAGATAGGCATCTCGATTGACGAGAGCGTGAGGGGCGCAGATGTATTTGTAGTGCAGCCGACGAGCTATCCTGCCAACGAAAATTTATTCCAGCTTTTGATCATGACTGACGCATTGAAACGGGCATCTGCGCATCATGTCACGGCAGTAATTCCGTACTTTGGATATGCGCGTCAGGATCGCAAGGCCAGACCGAGAGAGCCGATCACAGCTAAATTAGTCGCGAATTTATTAACTCAAAGCGGCGTTGACCGCGTTATAACGACTGACTTACACGCCGGACAAATTCAGGGCTTCTTTGATATACCGGTCGATCACTTAACTGGAATGGATTTATTGGCTTCGCACTTTAAAGAATGCTTAAAAGATGAGCTTGAGCGTGATGAAGTAGTTGTAGTGTCGCCGGACGTCGGAGGCGTGGCGCGGGCGCGTAAGTTTGCAATTAAGCTTAAGGCTGACTTGGCCATAGTAGATAAAAGGCGGTCGCACGAGGTCGCTAATGTGTCTGAAGTGATGGATATTATAGGCGATGTGAAAGGCCGGACGGCAATTTTAGTTGACGATATTATAGACACGGCCGGGACTATTTGCAATGCGGCGCGGGGCTTGAAAGAGCGGGACTGCAAGACTGTTTATGCTTGCGCTACGCACTCGGTGCTGTCAGGTCCGGCAATGGAGCGTATAGCTGAAAGTGATATAGAGAAATTAATTTTCTCGGATACAGTGCCGCTGCCGCCTGAGAAACGTACGGCCAAGATAGAGCAGCTGTCTATTGCGCCGTTATTTGCCGAGGCAATAAGACGCGTTCACATGGAGCGCTCTGTCAGCAATTTATTTGATTAATTTAATTTAAATAAATTTATATGCTATTATATAATTTATTATTAATTTAATTTATTTATTATTTATTAATAGGAGTGTTTAAAAATGTCTGAGTTAGTAACGTTAGTGATGGAACCCAGAGATAAGACGGGCAAGAATGAGAATGGGCGGCTGCGCCGGTCGGGCTATGTGCCTTGCATTTTGTACGGACCTGAAATTAAAGAAAATATTCAGGGCAAGGTCAGTATGCGTGAAATTGAGCGCATTGCGTCCAAGCGGTGGGAGACGTTAAGGCTTACTGTCAAGCTGCCCAGCGGCGAGGAAGAGATGTGCTTAATTCGTGAGCTGCAGAAGCATCCCATCAGTGATATGCCGCTGCACGTTGATTTCTTGAGATTAGTTAAGGGCCGCAAGATCACGGTTAAGATACCGGTTGAAGCGGCAGGCCGCGATGCAGCGCCGGGCGTGAAGGACGGCGGAGTGCTTGAAGTCATTCACGAGCTTGAAGTCGAGACGCTGCCGATGAGCATACCGGATGTTATAAGCGTTGACGTGTCGGCTTTGCACGTGGGCGAGTCTATTCACGTTAAGGATTTAAAGCTGCCTGAAAACGTTGAAGTATTAGCCGATCCTGAGGAAATAGTCGCGATAGTTGCTACGTCGAGAGGCGTTGAAGAGGCTGAGCCTGAAGCAGCCGAGCAGTCAGCAGCTGATGTCGAAGTAGTTGCGAAGGGCAAGGCTGCCAAAGAGGAAGAGTAGCAGCCTGTCCGGCGTTGAGGACGTAAAAATATTTAAATTAATAGCAGGCCTGGGCAATCCCGGGCAAGAGTACGCGTTCACGCGTCATAACATGGGGTGGCTCGCCGTTGATCATTTAGTCGCAAGACTTGGGCTCGGCGAGCCGCAGTCTAAATTTCGCGGCCAATTCTGGAAGAGCCGCGATATTTTATTTTTAAAGCCATTAACTTACATGAATTTAAGCGGCTTTGCCGTGCATGATGCTTATGATTTTTATAAACTTGAGCCTGAAAATATTTTAATAATTTATGATGACTTAGCGCTGCCGTTTGGAAAATTAAGGCTCAGGGCGAAGGGCAGCGCGGGCGGCCATAACGGCCTTGCGTCTATAATCGGCGCATTAAATACTTTAAATATTCCCAGATTAAGAATAGGGCTCGGCGGCAATCCGGAGCATGTAGACATGAAGGACAGAGTGTTAGGCCATTTGAATAGTCAGGAGCGGGATGCTTTGCCTGCGATACTTGATAATATAGAAAATGCAGTTAAGGCATGGCTTGAACTTGATATTCAAAAGGCAATGTCGGCTATAAATTAATTTTAAATT
>JAFUXM010000083.1 GCA_017470785.1 Synergistaceae bacterium | reverse complement strand
CATGTGTTACGCACTCCGACAGCGTTCATCCTGAGCCAGGATCAAACTCTCAGTTTATATCTTTATAAACTTAAATTTAATTCTTAGAAATTGACTTCCTAACTCTTTAATAAATTTAAAATTATCAAGACTTAGAAATTTTTTAATCCCTCGTCTCAATACCTCGTCCGTAATTCTTTTGTCAATCTGCCTGTCGCGCTCTCTCGCGCACAACAAAAATAATTATAGCACGTTTCTCTTTTACGTCAAGCAATTTTTTACAAAATTTTTAATTTTTTTAATCCGGAAATAATTCGGCGATAATATCGGCTACCTTCTCGATTTTATTTGCCTTAACTACATTGCTGCCGCAGAAGAATAATCCTGTATCCCAGTTGCCGTTGAACGCGTCGACAAGAGCGGCGGCGATGCAGAAAGTCTCGCGGGTCTTGCGGTACTTGCAGTGCGTCAAGCAATTTGCGAAGCACGGCTTGCTCTCGACCTGACCGTCCAAATATTTCGCAACAAACGGATTTTTAATTGCGCGGCCTGGCAATCCCGCCGGACTGTGAATTAATACAACGTCCTCTTCTTTGGCGTCGAGATAAGCCTGCTTAAATCGCGGCGATGCGTCGCCCTCTTCAGTGCAGGCAAACCGCGTTCCCATTTGAACGCCGCTTGCGCCTAAGCTAAACGCCCGCTCTATATCATTTCTATCCCAGATGCCGCCGGCTGCTATGACCGGAATGTCGGCCTTCATCTCTTCTTTTACATATTTAACTACGTCAGGCACGGCACGCTCAAGCGATAATGCCGGATCATAGACCTGCTCAATAGTCATTGCGCCTAAATGGCCGCCGGCAGTCGCGGGCTCTTCGACTACGAAACCGTCGGGCACGCGGCCGTATTTCTTTTCCCAGTGACGCGTTATCAAGCTCGCTGCCTTGGCCGAGCTGACTATCGGCACTAAGGCCGTGTCAGGAAAATCTTTTGTATAGTCAGGCAGTCTCAGCGGCAAGCCTGCGCCTGAAATTATAATATCAGCACCGCCCTCGGCTGCCGCGCGAACCTGTGTGTCATAGTCGGTCAATGCGACCATGCAGTTGACTGCAATAATTCCGTCCGGGCCTGCGATCTCACGCGCCTTTGCTATCGCCTCTTTTATCACTATCACATTGGCTTCAAAGTAATTATGTTTTTCCGGGTGAAAATGCGGCGATGCGTGGCAAAGTCCTACGCTCGCGATCGTGCCGACTGCGCCGCACTTGGCTACATTGCCTGCAAGATTTGCGCCGGAAATTTCAACGCCCATTCCGCCTTGGATTAACGGCAGCTTCGGCTGATGCTTGCCTATCTTTAAAATTTTATTAGCGCTCAAGTGTTTAATTATCTCCTTTTAAAAATTCTAAATTATTTTTATTATTAAATTTTATTTAAAAGCAGTATATCATACTTAAATTAAATTATTGCTTGCTTTCGGGCTTGGAGCGAAATTAAATTTAAAAAATAAAACAGGAGACCTAAGCCTCCTGTTTAAATTAAATTAAATTTTTTAAAAATTTTATTCCGGCCGCGTTATAGAATGTACAAATCTTGCTACGACTATATAGCTGCAGACCCAGCCGAGCGTCGCGCCGAAGCCTGCTAATAAAAAGCAGAAGCGCGTGATGATTACAGAGTCGTTAATTAAGCTGGCATTTAAGAACGGCAAATTTTCCTGCAATAATAAAATTCCAGGGAAGTACGTCATTAAAATTCCTGCGACTGCGAGAAGCGAGCCTAAGAATGCTAATAGAGTTCCCTCGAGGACGAACGGCGTAGCTATATAAGTCCGCGTTGCGCCGACTAAATACATTATGCCGATTTCTTCACGCCGCGAGTAAAGCGATATGTGAATAGTGTTATATACAACTAAGGCCGTTATCACAACTGATAATATAAACATTATTAATGCGACGTGGGACGATACGCTTGACAATGCAGAGACGCGCTGCACGACCATACCGGCGTATATCACGTCGTCGATCTCTGGCATGGCCGATAACTCATTAACTAAATTTTCAACGTCATTGGCATTCTTAACGTGAATTTCAAAGTTCCACGGGATTGGATTTTCGCCGGGCAAGTCGAGTACGCCGGACTGATTTCCCATCTTTTCTTGAAGCTTTGCTAACGACTCAGCAGGCGAATAAGCCTTAACATCAAAGACTGTGTCTAATTCTCTGATTTTGCTTTCAGCCTGAACATGATCGGCGTCTTTTTTAACATAAGCCTGTACGACTAACTCGCTTTCCAAGCGCGACAATAAATTTTCGATATTAAGCGAGAATAAAGTCGTAATGCCTAAGATCCAGAGCATGACAGCAGCTGTGATTAAAGTTAATAGTCCCAGTATCCAATGATGGAACAGCAGCCGTCCCATGTCGCGTAAAATATATCTAAAAGTCGTCATTGCGTAAATAACCTCCGGATTGTTCGTCGCGGATTAAGCGGCCTTGATCTAACTCGATGACGCGCTGGCGGCATGAGTTGACTATGATTTGATTATGAGTTGACATAACTACCGTGACGCCTGCGGCGTTGATGCCCAATAAAATTTTCATCACGTCTGAAGCAGTCTTTAAGTCTAAATTGCCGGTCGGCTCGTCGGCAATGAATAGAGACGGTGAGTTAGCAAGAGCACGGGCGATTGCAACGCGCTGTTGTTCACCGCCGGAGAGCTGCGCAGGCTTCATAAATCTCCTGCGCCATAATCCGACCTGATCTATTACTTCATTAGTCCGATACTCGACTATCTTCGGCGGCACGGCCATAGCTTCCATTACGAATGCAATATTATCATAGACGTTCAAAGTCGGAATTAATTTAAAATCCTGAGCTACGAGGCCGACGTCGCGCCGATAGAACGGTATATCGGCCTTGCGCATCGTCCTTAAATCATAATCACCGGCGTAAACATTGCCGCGTGTCGGCAGCAGCTCGCGCGTTATTAATCTAAGCAGCGTTGACTTGCCCGAGCCGGTCGCTCCGATTATATATACAAACTCGCCCTTTTTGATATTTAAATTTATATCGCGCAATGCGACTATATCGGGCTCAAAAATTTTGCTCACACCTGAGAAGCTAATCTTCATGCAATAAATTTTTTCCCTTCATATTAAAAATTAAATTAAAAATTAAATTAAATTAAAATTATTTTACAAAACTCTTCAAGCTTAATCTTAAATTTAAATCTTAATTAATAATTTCTAAATCAAAAATTTTATTTTAAATATCTCGCACGCTCTTCGAGTGCCTTGTCGGTATCCTGACTTGCCCATAGAGCTAATGCGATTTCCTGAACTAATAATTTTTTGCGTTCGCGCAGCTCGTCCCATAAGTCTTGAGGCAGGAACGCCCAGATATAAAAATTTGAAGCTTTATCTATACCGGGCTTAGTTAAAATTAAATAGCCGGTCGGCTGATTATAAATTATTAACGGCGTCGAGTTCTGAGCTAAAATTCTTTTCACAACGAGTTCAGGGAAGCCGAGTTCGGCCAAGTCTGCGCTGATGAACTCGTCGGGCGTCTCTTGAAGCGAGAACCAAATTTTAATTTGCTCTTTGTATTTCTCCACCATGGCAGGGTCGGCTTTGATCCATGCCTTGAGGCGGCTTGTGATGTCAAATTCTTTGCGTGCAAGTGCGAAGCGCAGCGTCCAGTAAGCTTTAATTAAGAACTCGTCGCCTGCGCTCTCCATGTTGTTAATAAATTCAGTCTCGTTCTGTAATAAAAAATCGCCGTAGAAAATTGGATTATCCTGCATTAATTGCCGTAAGATCATGACGGTCGGCAGGTGATCGCCGGGCGGTGTCATCTGCGAGAGCAAATTATTTTTAAGCTTATTGACTGTATCAGCTGATAAAATTATCGGAGCGCTGCCGCTGTCCTGAGACTGATTTATCTTCAAGCTCTCGTTGTCGTAGAGATAAACGGTTTGAGGCTGAGCGTCAGGCCGCATGACCGTCCAATTTTCATAAGAGCCTACGCTGTCCGCCGAGCCTAATAGATAAATATTATGAGGCAGCAGCGCTATGACGCAGGGACCGGCGGGGGCTGATATTCCTTCCGGCGTAAAAGTCTGCGGCAGTTCGGCAAGCGTCCCGTTGGACATTAATTCAAAAGTCAAAACATTTCCCCCTTAAATTACTTAAAATTTAAAATTTATCGCGCTATCGCTAAATTTTGATTTCATAATGTTTTATAATTATATTATAAATTTTTCAAGAGGCTTAATGAGCGGGCGGGTAAAAATTTTTTACTGACGCCTGCAAATATTTTTAAAAATTTTTAAAAAAATTTTAGCGAAGGAGTGAGGGCATTTGACGGAACGCGGGATTTTATTTTTCGACGGCGCGATGGGAAGTATGCTTCAGGCGCGCGGGCTGAAGCTCAGGGAGCTGCCTGAGTCGTTAAATTTTACTCACCCTGATTTAATAAAGTCTATACATAAAGAGTATTTAGATGCCGGATCTAATTTCGTAAGCACGAATACTTTCGGGGCGAATAGATTTAAATTATTCAAGGCTAATATATCAGTAGAAGATGCGATAGGCGCGGCTATAAAAATTGCGCGTGATGCAGTGAGTGAAGCTGGTCATGGCTGCGTTGCGCTTGACATCGGGCCGACTGGCCGTGTGATGATGCCGTACGGTGATGCGTCGTTTGATGAAATTTATGATGCTGTAGCTGAGCAAGTCAGGGCAGGCGTTAAGGCTGGGCTTGACGCGCGGCGCGGCGATGTGATATTGCTCGAGACGTTCACTGACTTAAAAGAATTAAAGGCTTCTGTATTGGCCGTGAAAGAAAATTGCGATTTGAAAATTTTTGCGACGATGAGCTTTGAGGAAAGCGGGCGCACTTTCTTCGGCACAAGCGTTGAAAGTATGGTATTGACGCTCGAGGGCTTGGGCGTAAGCGCATTGGGCGTTAATTGTTCGCTCGGGCCGTTGCAGCTTGAGCCGATAGTTAAAAAAATTTGCGGCTTGTCGCATATTGATGTAATAGTGCAGCCTAATGCAGGCTTGCCTGTTATGCGTGACGGCAAGTCAAGCTATGACGTCACGCCGGATGAATTCGCAAAGTATGCTGCTAAGTTTGCAAATATAGGCGTAAGTTATTTAGGCGGCTGCTGCGGCACTACGCCCGAGCATATAGGCAAGATGATTAACGCCGTGCGGGCTGAGAATAATTTTGTTAAGCGCAGCGTAAATGATTTAACGGCTGTTTGCTCAGGGTCTAAGAGCGTAATTTTTGATGATGATTTTATTATAATAGGCGAACGTTTAAATCCGACTGGCAAGAAGTTATTGCAGGCTGCATTGAGAGCAGGCGACATGGATTATATTATGCGTGAGGCGCTGACGCAGCAGGATCAAGGCGCAGATATATTAGATGTTAATGTCGGCCTGCCTGATATAGACGAGGCTGATATGTTATCGCGGGCTGTAAGTGAGATACAGGGCGTATGCGATCTTCCCATTCAAATTGATTCGTCAAGCTATAAAGCATTAGAAGCTGCAGCGAGAGTTTACACCGGTAAGCCGTTAATTAATTCCGTGAGCGGCAAGGCTGAGAGCTTAAATAATATTTTGCCGATTGCAAAGAAGTACGGAGCTTGCGTACTTGGCCTGACGCTTGACGATAACGGCATAGCTGAGACGGCCGAGGCGAGATTAAAAGTTGCAGAGAAGATTGTATTAGAAGCTGAGAAGTTTGGAATTGCGCGGCGGAATATTTTAATTGACTGCCTGACGCTTGCGGCGTCGGCTCAACAGGAATTAGTGCGTGAGACGCTGAAGGCAATTAGATTAATTAAAGATGAGTTAGGCGTTAAGGTCACGCTGGGCATAAGCAATGTATCGTTCGGCTTGCCTGAGCGGAAATTATTAAATCGGGTGATGCTTGCGGCGGCCTTAGCTCAAGGTCTTGACGGCGCAATTATGAATCCGGCTGACGCTGGGATGCGTGAGACTATTGCAGCTTGGAGATTATTAAATAATATTGATAAGGACGCGAAGGATTATATAGCGTACTGCGCTGAAAATTTTAGTAATGATAATAATAAAGCTGCAAGTGCAGAGAAAGTTTCAGCTAATGATATTAAGTCGGCTGTGATTAAGGGCTTGAAGGATGAGGCGGCTGGGTCTGCAAAAATTTTATTGCGTGAGCTTGAGCCGCTGAAAGTTATTGAGGAGCATATCGTGCCTGCGCTTGATGCGGTTGGAGTTGAGTATGAGCAAGGCAAGATATTTTTGCCGCAGCTGTTGCAGTCGGCTGATGCGGCCAAGGCGGCGTTTGCTTGTGTGCGTGAGGCGATGATTAATAAGGCTGAGAGCAAGAGTGATAGTAAGGCCGGCAGAATTATTATCGCGACGGTCTATGGCGACGTGCATGACATCGGCAAGAATATAGTTAAAGTGATATTAGAAAATTATAATTTTGAAGATTTGCATTTAGGCCGTGACGTGCCGGCTGATAAAGTTATCGAGGCT
>JAFUXM010000008.1 GCA_017470785.1 Synergistaceae bacterium | reverse complement strand
GATTTAATAAATTTTTAATCTTAAACTCTAAATCCGAAATGATTTCGATCTGCTCGACTTCCCAGCCTGCATTATTTAAATAATTTGCCAGCCACGTGCAGTTCGCTTCAGCACGCGCACCGCTCAATAGCTCATCGCCGACTGCCGCCAGCACGGCTTTCTTACTCAGCATCTTATTAATTTACGCCTCACTCTCTCAAAATTTTTAAAATTTTTATAAATATATTATATATTTAATTTAATTTATTTAAAAAATTCAGCGCAAAATAAAAGGCGTCCGGCTTAGTATCAAAGCAAGACGCCTGTAATTTTAAAAATTATTTAAATTTTAAAAATTATTTAAAATCCTAAGCCCTCGAGCCAAGTATTAATGCTGTAACGCGCTTTGTCTCTGTCATTCTGAGCAGTTGTGCCGGTGACGGCCAAGCCCTTCATTAATCTTGCGCCGTCGAGTTTACGCCGTAAAGTCGACTCAGTGCCGGACAAGCCGCTGCTGCCGTGAGTGCAGAACGGAATTACGGTCTTGCCCTTAAAATTATGCGCCTCTAAGAACGTATAGATTATCATCGGCATGTCGCCCCACCAGTTCGGATAGCCTAAGAATATTACGTCATAGCCGCTTATATCTTTATTAGCTGCAAGCGCAGGCCGCGCATTTTCATTCTGCTCCTGCTTCGCTATCTCAGTCGTACGCGTATAATCTTTAGGATAAGGCTTCGCCGGTTTAATCTCGAATAAATCGCCGCCGGTTCTCTCAGCGATCATCTCGGCCAAGACCAACGTGTTGCCCTTCTCGATATTGCCTACGCCGTAATTTTCATCCGCCCTCGAGAACACCGCGACTAAAATTTTATTATCAGCCGCAAACGCCGCGCCCGCGCTAAAAATCAGCAACAAAACTAAACATACTGCAAAGCTTTTCATGCTTAACACTACACCTCGATAAATAAAATTTTAATTTAATTATAATATATTTTATTTAAATTATTAAATTTACTCGGTGCGCAGCGCGTCAATGGGGTCAAGGCGTGAGGCCTTATATGCCGGCCAAAATCCAAAAAATACTCCGACTGCCGCTGAGAAGCCTACGGCAAGTAAAATAGACTCGGGCGATATTAGCGTAGGCCACTTGACAAAGGCCGTAATAGCTTTCGATATTCCCACGCCGCTGGCGATGCCGATAGCGCCGCCGAGCAGTGATAATACTACAGCTTCAGTTAAGAACTGCACTCTAACATTAGACGGCCTCGCGCCTACCGCCATTCTAATTCCAATCTCACGCGTCCGCTCGCTCACGCTCACAAGCATTATATTCATTATGCCGATGCCGCCGACTAACAGCGATATAGAAGCTACTGCTCCTAATAAAATGCTCATGACTTCAGCCGAACTTGCCGCGTTCTCTAACGCCTCTGTTAAGTCACGTATATTAAAATCATCTTCTACGCCTTCAGTCAGTCTATGGCGCTGGCGCAGAATTGCCCGCACTTCGCTCTGAGCTGCGCTTATCGAGTTACGGTCTTTAGCCTGCACGTTAATGCGTCTCACCGAGTCAACGCGGGTGCCAAATCTAACTAAACGCCTTTGCGCTGTCGTAATCGGCACGAATATTACGTCGTCCTGATCTTGCCCGAACGAATTCGCGCCTTTCGCCTTCAACACGCCTACAACTCTGAACGGAATATTGCGTATACGAATGTTAGCGTCTATCGGGTCAGCGTAGCCAAATAATTCTTTAACGACCGTCGGCCCTAACACGCAGACTTTCGCCGCACTTCGCACGTCTGCGTCAGAGAAGCACGCGCCTTGAGCTATCTCTAAATTTCTTACGGTTAATATATCAGGCGTAGAACCCGTGAAGCTCGTACTCCAGTTGCTGTTGCCGTAGATAACTTGAGCCGAGCCGTTGGCTTCAGGCGCTGTACACTGAATAGAGAAGCTTTCGTTCGCAATGGCATTAGAATCATCCAACGTCAAAGTAGCGCCGCTGCCCGCTGCCCCCCGAGCGCCGGTCGTGTTAGGCGGCGCCGGCATGACTATAATTAAATTAGACCCGAACCCGGCAACAAAGCCCTCGACTTGCTGCGCTGCACCGCGCCCTATCGCTACCATAGTTATTACCGCTCCAACGCCGATTATAATTCCAAGCATAGTTAATATCGACCGCGTCCGGTTGCCCAACAGCGACCGCAAGGCCGTCTTTATAATTTCCATCTTGATTAATAAATAAGTCTGCTGCTAAAAAAATTTAATTTTATAATTAGCAGCAGCTCCTC
This sequence comes from Synergistaceae bacterium, assembly GCA_017470785.1. Taxonomy (GTDB): domain Bacteria; phylum Synergistota; class Synergistia; order Synergistales; family Aminobacteriaceae; genus JAFUXM01. The sequence goes on along the minus strand of JAFUXM010000008.1, from coordinate 7,708 downwards.
CTTTCGTAATTTTAATTTTATTTTTAAATTATTTTCATGTTCAATTATATTAATGTTAAAATAAAAATACGAATAAAATATGAATTTTGTTATAAATTCATGAAGGGAGTTTATGTAATTATGCGAAAGTTTTTATTAGTTTTAACTTTGCTTGCGCTTGTCTTCAGCTCACAGGCTTTGTATGCAGCTGACAGCAAGCCTAAAGTCACGATTTATACGTCCATGTATGAGGACATCATCGAGGCAATGACTAACGTCATGCGCGATAAGTTCCCGAACTATGACATAGAATTCTTTTACGGCGGCACGGGAACTCTGCAGGCAAAAATTGCGGCTGAGCGCGACGCAAAGAAACTTGGCTGCGATATGCTGATGGTTGCCGACCCGTCGTACTCAATCGAGTTAAAGAACGCTGGACTTTTACATCCGTATATCTCAAAAGAGGCTGAGAATTTATTATTTGATTATGACCCCGAGGGTTACTGGTATCCGGTCAGGAATTTAAATATGATTTTAGCCTATAATCCCGAGAATTTTAATAAAGAAGATTTGCCGAAGTCGTTTAAGGATTTCGCGTATGATCCGAACATGAAGGGCGTTATCTCGATGCCTAATCCGTTGACTGCCGGTACGGCTCTTGTCGCAGCATCAGCTTTGAAGGACAAATACGGCTATGAATATTTTGACAAGCTCAGCGAGAATAAAGTCATGGTTGAGTCAGGCTCAGTCGCGTTGACAAAACTTGAGACCGGCGAGTGCAAGATTATTATGATATTAGAAGAATCGATTTTGAAGAAGCGTGAGGAAGAGGACAGCGCCCTTGCGGTGATTTATCCGACTGACGGAGTTATCTGCGTGCCGTCGCCTATCATGACAATCAAGGACGAATGGAGCGCCCACGGCAACGCTAAAATTTGTGAAGAGCTTACGGACTGGTTCTTATCTGAAGAAGGCCAGAAGTATATAGTCAAGGGTTGGATGCACTCAGTCCGCAAAAATCCGCCGGCAATTCCGTATGACTCTATAAAAACTGACGAGATAGTTAAAGGCTCAATGCCAGTGAGCTGGGAAAATTGCCTGCGCGACCGCACCGAACTTAGAACTAATTTCGAAGAGCGCGTTAAGAAGTAAATTTAAAAATTTTATAATTTAATATTTTATTAAAAAGCCTGATATTAATTTATCAGGCCATTATTTTATTTTAATTATGAACAGCAAAGATTATTTTAATTTCAAAAATATTTTAATCACGTTAATTATCGCTTTTTTAGTAATTTTTAACGTGTTCCCGATGTGCTATTTAATATTTAGGGCATTCAGCGGCGCGGACGGGCAATTTTCGTTCGAGGCGTTTAAACGTATTTACACGTATATTTTAAACTGGAGCGCATTAAAAAATACTTTAATCACAGCCGGAGCAGCGATGATATTAGGCGTGTTAATTGCATTTCCGCTCGCGTGGCTCGTTGGCCGGACGGATTTATATTTCAAAAAATTTTTCAGGACGCTATTCGTAATGACGTACATGGTGCCGCCGTATGTCGGCGCGATGGCGTGGCTGAGACTATTAAATCCCCGCGTCGGAACTTTAAATATTTTTATTAAAAATTTATTTGGCCTAAGCGAAAATCCGTTTAATATTTACACAATAGGCGGCTTGATATGGGTGCTGACGACTTTTTATTATCCGTACGCGTTTATAACTATATCTCGTGCAATGGAGAAGATGAACCCGTCGCTTGAAGAAGCGTCTAAAATTTCCGGCGCGTCGCCGTTAAAGACTATATTAACTGTAACGTTTCCTGTGATGCTGCCGTCGATAGTTGCGGCAGGGCTGTTAGTTTTTATATCGGCAGCGTCATGCTACGTCATACCGTCGATAATCGGTGCCCCCGGGCAAATTGACACGGTCACTACACGAATTATAGATTACGTTCACGTCGGGTCGCCCGAAGGCTTGTCAGATGCTACAGCTCTTGCAGTGTCTTTAATGTGTATAGCTGTAATAGTTTTATATATTTCAGATTTTATCTGCGGCTCTAAGCAGTATATAACAGTGTCAGGCAAATCGACGCGGCCTAATATAGTCGAGCTTGGCAAATGGCGTGTGCCGCTGACTATATTAGTATTTGCATTTGCGTTAATAGCTGTGATAATTCCGTTTGCTGCCGTAGCTATGACATCGTTCGCTAAGAACTTAGGCAAGCCCTTAACAGCTGCGAACTTTACGCTTAGATACTGGAATATTTTATTCACGCGCAAAGGCATTCTCGACACGATTAAAAATAGTTTAATTGCAGCGTCGAGTGCTGCGACGATAGGCATTGTAATATCATGCGTGATGGCATGGCTATTAACTCGAACTCAGGCAAAGGGCCGCAAAATACCGGATTTTTTAATCACTTTAGGCAGCGGTACGCCCAGCGTAGTAATTGCCCTTGCGTTAATCATGACGATGTCAGGCCGCTTCGGCATAAATATTTATAACACTTTAACTATCATGATTATTGCGTATATGATTAAATATTTATTAATGGGAATGCGCACGGTCGTATCTGCGATGAATCAAATTCATCCGTCGCTTGAAGAGGCGGCGTTAATCTCCGGCGCTGAATGGCAAAGAAGTTTTAAAGACGTTACGCTGCCGTTAATTGCGCCGTCAGTAGTTGCCGGATGGTTTTTAATATTCATGCCGAGCTTCTATGAATTGACTATGTCAACGCTTTTATATTCAACAGACACAAAGACTATCGGCTATGAGTTATTTACTTATCAGACTTATCACAGCCAGCAGACTGCGGCGGCCATAGCAACAGGAATTTTATTAATGGTAGTTATCGTGAATTATATATTAAATAAATTAACTAAGGGCGAGTTCTCGATATAAATTAAATATTAAATATTTAATAACAGAAAGGAATTAAATATATTAAAGATGTCTGAAATTACGTTTAAAAATATAACTAAATACTACGGCAATGTGCAGGTCATACAGGAGTTCAGCGGGACGTTTCATGACGGCGAATTTGTCACGCTGCTTGGGCCGTCCGGCTGCGGCAAGACAACTATGCTTAGAATGATAGCAGGCTTTGAGAAGCCCACGAGCGGCGAAATTAAAATCGATAATCTAACAGTGAGCGGCGAAGATAATTTTATCCCGCCGAACAAGCGCAATATCGGCATGGTCTTTCAGTCGTATGCGGTCTGGCCTCACATGAACGTATTTCAAAACGTCGCATACCCGTTAAAGATACAGGGCGTTAACAAGGCCGAGATTAAAAGCCGTGTTGAAAATATTTTAGAGGCCGTGCATTTATCGCAGTATATAAACAGAATGCCGGATGAATTATCCGGCGGTCAGCAGCAGCGCGTCGCGCTTGGCCGTGCCTTAGTCGGCAATCCAAAAGTATTATTATTAGACGAGCCGTTAAGCAATCTCGATGCAAAGCTGCGCGAGGCAATGCGATTTGAGATTAAAGAAATTCAGAATAAATTTAAAATTACGGTCGTCTATGTCACGCATGATCAGACTGAGGCAATGGCCATGAGCGATAAAATTATTGTATTTAACCGCGGTGCAGTGCAGCAGATCGACAGCCCTGAAAATATTTACAGAAAGCCCGTAAATCAATTCACGGCTGATTTTATAGGCAAGATAACTTTCCTGCGCGGCCAGAGCTCTAACGGCAAGATTAAAATTTTAAATTCTGAGCAATATATAAATTATTCAGGTGATAAGACCGGCGATGTGATTATTGCGATAAGACCCGAGAATATAGTTATAAATAATAATAATAATTTAAACTCAAACAGCCTGCGCGGAGTTTTAAAAAATTCTTATTATTTAGGCGACGTGAACGACTGCAGGATTGACGTTGACGGCACGATAATACGCGTGATAGCCGCAGGCAATACTTATAATAATTTTAAAATCGGCGAGCCGGTAAATTTAGCATTCAGCGAATACTTAGTCTTTGAAGATGACGGCACTGATCAGACCAAAATTTTATCGTAATTAATAAATTTAAATTTTAAATATAAATAAAGGAGTGCCATGAATTAAAATTTTTCAGGCACTCCTTTATTTATTTTAATTACCAGTTTTCATAGCGCCTGTTTTTATTCAGCGCTGAGATTTGCTGCATCTCGCTGGCTGAAAGCTTAAAATTAAAAATATTAAAATTTTCGGCTATGTGTTCGGGATTGCTTGAGCCCGGTATTGCAATATATCCTGATTGAACATGCCATCTTAAAATAATTTGCGCCGGAGTTTTAGCGTGAGCCTGCGCGGAATTTTAAAAAGTTCTTATTATTTAGGAGACGTGAACGACTGTAGAGTTGACGTTGACGGCACGATAATACGCGTGATAGCTGCAGGCAATACTTATAATAATTTTAAAATCGGCGAGCCGGTCAGTTTAGAATTCAGCGAATATTTAGTATTTGAATATGACGGCACTGATCAGACAAAAATTTTATCGTAATTATTTTAAATAATTAAATTTCAATAAAGGAGTGTCATGATTAGCACTCCTTTATTAATTTTTAATTAATTACCAGCTTTCATAGCGCCTATTTTTATTCAGCGCTGCGATTTGCTGCATCTCGCTGGCTGAAAGCTCAAAATTAAAAATATTAAAATTTTCGGCTATGTGTTCGGGATTGCTTGAGCCTGGTATCGCGATATATCCTGATTGAATATGCCATCTTAAAATAATTTGCGCCGGAGTTTTAGCGTGAGTCTGCGCGATATTTTAAAAAATTCTTATTACTTAGGCGATGTGAACGACTGCAGGATTGACGTTGACGGCACGATAATACGCGTAATAGCTGCAGGTAATATTTTAAAGTCGGCGAGCCTGTAAATTTAAAATTCAGCGAATACTTAGTATTTGAAGATGACGGCACTGATCAGACAAAAATTTTATCGTAATTATTTTAAATAATTAAATTTAAATATTAAATAAAGGAGTGCCATGATTTAAAAATTTCCCGGCACTCCTTTTAATTAAATTTTTAATTAATTACCAGCTTTCATAGCGCCTATTTTTATTCAGCGCTGCGATTTGCTGCATCTCTTTATCAGTGAGCTTAAAATCAAAAATATTAAAATTTTCAGCTATGTGTTCAGGATTGCTTGAGCCTGGTATCGCAATATATCCTGATTGAACATGCCATCTTAAAATAATTTGCGCCGGAGTTTTAGCGTGAGTCTGCGCGATATTTTTAATCACATGATTTCCTAAGACATCGCGCGTATGGCCTCTGCCGCCGAACGGATAATAAGATTCAATTACAGTTCCGAATTGCTTCACATAGCGCTGCAGCTCAGAATTATTATAATAAATATGATTTTCGTTCTGAATAACTGCGGGCATAATTTCAGCGCCGGCTGTAATTCTTTCAAACTCGCTCTGCGTATAATAATTTGAAATCCCGATTGAGCGGACTTTGCCGTCTTTGACAGCCCGCTCGAGAGCTTTATACACCGCCCTATCGTTTGCTCCAGACTGATGAATAAGCATTAAGTCAATATATCCCAGTCCCAGCGCATTATTAGAATCATCTATTGCCTTATCGGGATTATTAAAATTTCCCGGCATAACTTTACTCGTCACAAAAATTTCCTCACGCGTGATTATGCCCTCAGCTATTGCCCGTCTTACGCCTTTACCAACGCCTATTTCATTGCCATAATATCTTGCAGTATCAATTAATCTATAGCCGGTTTTTATCGCAATATAAACTGCTTCTTCAGCAGCTTGATTATCAAGCGTCCAAGTCCCAAGACCCAGCACGGGCATTTTATAGCCGCTGTTAAGCATAACTACATTTTCAACTTCAACAGCACCGGCCTTGCTGACAGAGCAAATTATCATAGCAAGCAACAAAAAAATTTTTATCATAAATAAATCTCCTGCTTAATTTTAAATAAACTCATGTTATGTCCCGGGCTTGACTTCATTATCAAGCTGCACGCCGCGCGGCGCGGCCTCGTCAGCGATTAACTGGCCGTCTCTAAATCTCAATACGCGCTCGCTCCACGTTGCGATGTCCGGCTCATGCGTGACTAAAATTACAGTAATGCCCTCTTTGTGCAGCTCGGTAAATATATTCATGATTTCAACGGTCGTCTTAGTATCCAAATTGCCCGTGGGCTCGTCAGCTAATATAATCGGCGCGCGGCCGACTATTGCCCGGGCAATTGCCACGCGCTGCTGCTGGCCGCCGCTCATCTGCGCCGGCCGGTGATGCAGCCGCTGGCCAAGGCCGACACGTTCTAAAGCTTCTACAGCAGCTTTACGCCTTACAGCACTTGCGACGCCCCGATATAACAACGGCAATTCGACATTCTCGACCGCATCGACTTTAGGCAATAAATTAAAGCCCTGAAACACAAAGCCTAATTTATGATTGCGGACATCGGCAAGCTCGGCTCTGTTCTGAGTCTTAACGTTAATGCCGTCAAGCTCATAACTTCCCGAACTCGCTACGTCAAGACAGCCGAGAATATTCATCATCGTTGACTTGCCCGAACCCGACGGCCCCATCACGCAGACAAATTCGCCCCGCTCAATTTTAAACGATACATCATTTAAAGCCCGCAGCTCTATATCGCCGGTCTTATAAACTTTAACTAAATTCTTAACTTCTATAATAGCCGCAGGGTCATGGACCCTGCACCCGTCACTATCAAGTTTATTTTTCATCCCGCACCTCGTTGTTCAACATTAGCGCTTAACCTAAGCTTATGCACTGCTGAAAAATCAGCTATCTCGGGCCGCCGCGGCCGCCGCCTCTTGGACCGCCGCCGCCCATTCCCATAAGGCCTGACGGTCTGCCTGAGCCTGAGCTGCTGCCGTCCGCGCCTAACTTAGCATTAATAACTAACGGCGTCCCCTCTTCGATAACCGGCCTGCGCGTCATCTCCGCTCTCTGCTCCGGCGTTGGCTCAGGTCTCTTAGGCCGTCTGCCGCCGCCTGCAGGCGTAACACGTGAACTCTCACGCACGCCTTTTAATTCAACCCATCTGTTATCGCTCACGCCTATATCAACCGGCACTGCCCTAAATAACCTCGTGCCCTCACCGATCCAGACAAGCCCAGTGTGCAAGGTCTGCCGCTGCGATATGACTTGCTGATCCACCGAGATAGTCTGCAGCAAGGCCTCCGGCGGCGTAAATCTCAATGCCGCTACCGGAATACGCAGCGCATTCTCAGCTTTCGCAGTCTCAATCGAGACATTGGCCGTCATGCCGGGCTTTAATTTAAAATCTTTATTATCGACGTTAATAATCACAGTGTAAGTAACGACGCTGTCAGTAGTCGACGGCGATATGCGAACCTGCACGACCTTGCCGTTAAATATCTCATCAGGAAACGCATCGACCCTAAACGTTACGGTCTGGCCTTCTTTCACATTGCCTATATCAGCCTCATCAACTTTCGTCTCAATCTGCATCTTAGTCAAGTCCTGCGCTATGCTAAATAATTCAGGCGTCTGATAGCTCGCTGCGACGGTCTGGCCAACGTCAACTTTTCTATCGACTACAATACCGTCAATCGGCGAAGTTATCCGCGTGTAATTTAAATTAGTCCGCGCTCTCTCGACGCTGGCCTTGCCCTGCGCGACATGCGCCCGTGCCTCAGCAAGCGCCGCCCGCTTAGTTGCTAAAGTCGTCTCGTTAGTATCAACTTCACTGCGCGCT
>JAFUXM010000007.1 GCA_017470785.1 Synergistaceae bacterium | reverse complement strand
TTAGAGCCGGTCTGAGCCGTCGAGCTCGCTGTTACTAATACTTCGCACTTATTCGGATTAGCGGCGTAATATAATTCAATAGCTTTAATTCCGTCCGGTAAATTTCCGTAAGCCCATGCTCTGATATTTTTACCTGTGAATACAGTCCGTGCCGTTCCGCCTTTAGCAACTGATACCGATTTATTCCCGTCGATAACCGGTTTATCATAATTACCTTTTTCACTGTCACTAATAATTGTGACGCTAAGATCTGCTGAAGTCTCCTCGCCGATCTCATTATAGGCGTAAATCGTGACGGTCTTTGCTCCGGCTGCTGCTTTTGAGCTTGCAGTGACTAAAACGTCGCACCTGTTCGGATTAGCTGCGTAATTTAATTCGACAGCTTTAATCTCGTCCGGCAAATTTCCATATTTCCACGAGTTTATATGCTTACCTGTGAACACAGCCCTTGCAGTTCCTCCGGCAATGACGCTCACGGATTCATGATAGTCAATAACAGGGTCTGAATGATCTCTGTTATCAATAATTGTGACGTTAAGATTTGCTGAAGTCATCTCGCCTATCTCATTATAGGCGTAAATCGTGACGGTTTTTTCTCCGGCTGCTGCCGTCGAGCTTGCAGTGACTAAAACTTCGCACCTGTTCGGATTTGCCGCGTAATTTAATTCGACAGCTTTAATCTCGTCCGGCAAATTTCCATATTTCCACGAATTTATATGCTGACCGGTGAATACAGCCCTTGCAGTTCCACCGGCAATGACTCTCACGGATTCATTGCAGTCTATAACAGGGTCTGAATGATCTCTGTTATCAATAATTGTGACGTTAAGATCTGCTGAAGTCACCTCACCGATAGCGTTACAGGCGTAAATCGTAACTTGTGCACTCGTAGCATCAGTCTTATCGGCCGCAGTGACTAAAACGTCGCACCTGTTCGGATTAGCCGCCGGTTTTAATTCAATAGCGTGAATTGCCTCGGGAAGCGTGCCGTAAGCCCATGCTCTGATATGCTGACCTGTAAACGTCGCCTTTGCAGTTCCGCCTTTTATTACGCTTACCGTTTCGCTCTCGTCGATTTTTGGGTCTTCATTATCTCCAGTTGATGCAACTTTAACCGTCAGCTTCGCCGGTGCCGCAATTTTCTTTCCGACTGCGTTGTAAGCGTAAATATTAATTACGTCGGTCAAGCCGGCCTTTACGCCGTCATGGAGTTTAACTATGACCTCACAGCGAGCCGGATTTGATAAATAATTTAATTCAACATTTTCAACAATATCAGGATTAGTATCGTCGCCGTCAGCCTTAGCCCAGCTCCAAGTTCTGGCGTGCTTGCCGGTGAACGTCACCGCTGCCGTTCCGCCCGGGACAATGCTGATTTCCCTTGCTGTCTCATCAATAATCGGTTCTGCGGTTTCATCGTTCTGTAAAATATTAATATAAAGCGTTTTAGGAGTTTTAATTTCCTCGCCGGCCGCGTTATATGCGTAAATATTAAGGCTTAACGGACTTGAAGTTACGGCCGCTTCTGAATTTGCCGTTACGCGAACTTCACAGCGGTTTGGATTTGAACCATAATTAAGTTTAATGTCGTCTATGCCGTCCGGCAGATCGCCCTTGTAGCCCCAGCGTTTTACGTACCTGCCTGTGAATACAGCCGACGCACTTCCGCCCTGAACGACGCTGATAGTTTCGTCATCGTCAATTATCGGGTCTGCGTAATCTTCTGGAGCGCCGACAGTCTTAATTTTCAGCGTCGCAGCTGCATGCTGCTTATTCACGCTGTTGGAAGCTCTGACCTTTAACTCGTAGGTGTCATCGATTGTGGCATCAGGGCTTAACGTGACGTGTACGGTACAAGTGTTGCTGTACACGGTGTTGTATTTAAGTCTTACGTTCTGTATAAATCCGGGAAGAGCTGTTGTATCGCATGACCATGTTGAAATATACTTTCCACCAAACCCTATAAAATCAGAAGTGCCGGGAAGAATGCTTACTTCCCTGGTTGGATAAGTGATTGTAGGGATTTTATCTGCGTCATTAATCACAACGCCAAATCTTATGTCCTTCGAGACCGCATAATCGTATGTATTTAAGGCATAGAGAGTCAGATAGCCTATATAGCCGCCGTCCGGAAGCCCATCTATGTATTTCGTCTTTATACGCAGGGTAGTATCGTAAAATTTGGGGTTATCAAAAACTGCCTCTACTATTGCATCCCTATATTTAGGTAAAATATTATCGTAACCCAATTTCCATTCGTAGAATTTCCTCCATTTTGCCCGCTCTCCAGCTGCCCGAACACTGAGCGTCGTTGAACCCGAGAAGTAAGAGGTTATACTGGGGTTCGCCTCAGAAGGAACTTTTATAACGGGATGATCTGATTCTTGTTCCTCGTGTACAGTCAGCGGGAAAGAATTTCCTGCTACAATCTCATTAGTAGAGGCATCCCTGACCATTACATAAAACCTATATTTCGCGTCCTCTTTATCATTTATCTTAATCTTGAAGAAATTTGGGAAATAGGTCGAATTATAATCAGCTGGAAATGAGTGCATATAAGGCAAAAACTGGATACCAAGCCGTTTTTCTTCGTCTAACGGCCACTTCTCATCGTTCACATACACACTTCCATTTCCAGTTGACGAAGGACTCTGCTGTTCAAGTTTTACCTGCAGGTAAAGTAATAAGGGATTGCTGCTATCGCCAGTTTTGCCAGTTACGGCAAAACCAACCTCACGTTCTGCATTAGCGGCAATCCGTCTGATGCTCAAATTAGGCCAACCATCTTGATCAACTCGATAGTTCCGCCGCTCAATTTTTATAAGCCTAAGAGTCGCCTCAGCAGTTCCGGCTGAAGCTGATAAAAAATACGGAATAAGAAGTAATAACAGGAGTAAGATGCCTGAAAATTTCTTCTTACACATAAAAACAACACCTCCACAAAAATTATCATGAATTATAGTTCATGACTGAAATATTTTTAGGATTTTATAGCATTAACTATTAAAATTCAAGTTAAAAAACAGCACCCTGATTTAAAATTTTCAGGGAGCTGTGATGTTATAAATTACAGAAAATTGCTTTTCAATTTTTTAATTTATTTTTAATTTACGTGATGTTAAATAATAAATTAAAATTAATGCAACTGCAAGAGTTAAGCCGGACATTCCTGAATTACAGCCGCTGCTGCTGCCATGGCCGCTAACGTCGCTGTCAGTATCAGTATCTGTATCAGTGTCGCCTTCGTCTGAATCTGAAACGGTGAAAGTAAAATCAGTCGACGCAACGCTGCCTACCTCATCGTAAGCGTAAACTTTAAATGAATAGTTATTATCGGCCGCAACTGAAAAATCAGACGCTGAATTATCGTAATCTGCCTCAAACAGTGAAGTGTTGGAGCTTACCATAATAGTAACTGCGCATGTCTCAGGATTATCAATGTCATAACTTACGTCTATGGCATTAACAACGTCCGGCAGCTTTGAGATGTCAAAGTACCAGTTCTTTGCATTTTCACTCATAAACTCATCGGTAATAATTGCGCCCGGTTCAAAGACTATTGTCTCCTCAGACTTTTTAGTAACCGGATTATTATTTCCTTTATCCTCAACGACAGTTAAATTTATAGTCGTCATCTCTGATACCTCGCCGATCTCATTGAAACCGTAAACATTAATGACGGGCTTGCTTCCGACTTCCGCCGCTGAGCTTGCGGCAATGAAAAATACGCCTTTCGTGCCGGTATCGTTTACTTCCCAGTCAACATAGTCAATCTCGTTGGGAAGAACGGAGTATGCCAATCCATAAATATTCGCGGCGTCGAAGCTGACTGAGATTTTTCCGCCCGGTACGACACTGATAGGGGCCTCAAGATCATCACTGTCAATCGTGGGAGTACCACCAGAGCCGCTATCAGCCGCAATAACGTTTACTGTTAAAGCTGCGGACGTAAACTCGCCGATCTCGTTAAAGGCGTAAATCGTAATAGTTTTAGAGCCTGTTTCGGCCTTTGAACCTGCCGTAATAGCTGCTGTGCATTTGTTGGGATTATTATTATAAATAAATTCCAGTGATTTTATGCCGTCCGGTAAATTCCCGTACGTCCATAAAACTATATTTTTCCCGGTTAATGACACGTGGACAGTTCCGCCCTGAACGACTCTCACGGTTTTTACAGGGTCGATAACTGCCTCATCGTATTTAGCACCGTCTTCAATAATATTAACGTTAAGCGTCCTGGACGTCACTTCGCCGATCTCGTTATAGGCGTAAATCGTCACAGTCTTAGAGCCGGCCTGAGCCGTCGAGCTCGCTGTTACTAATACTTCGCACTTATTCGGATTAGCGGCGTAATTTAATTCAATAGCTTTAATTCCGTCCGGCAAATTGCCGTAAGCCCATGCTCTGATATTTTTACCGGTGAATACACCCCTTGCAGTTCCGCCTTTAGCAACTGATACCGATTTATTCCCGTCGATAACCGGTTTATCATAATTACCTTTTTCACTGTCATTAATAATTGTAACGCTAAGATCTGCCGAAGTCTCCTCACCGATCTCATTATAGGCG
>JAFUXM010000082.1 GCA_017470785.1 Synergistaceae bacterium | reverse complement strand
TTTGAAGTCACGGGCTTTAGAGATATTTTGAATATCGAAGAGTAATGCGTTCGAGCTTAGATAATTTAAAAGAAATTAAAGAATTAAAAGTTGACGCGCGGGTTGAAGAGCTTGACGCGGTGCTTGCGTTTATTGACGCTGAGCTTGAGAGCTTGAACTGTCCGGCTAATATTCAGGCCAAGCTTGATCTTGCAGTCGAAGAGGTCTTTGTGAATATCGCGAGCTATGCGTATAAAGACGGGGCCGGCCGGGCAGTTATAGAGTTCGCAGCGCTTGAAGATGCAAGCGGCGCGGTGATAACTTTTATCGACGAGGGCATGAAGTATAACCCGTTGGAGCGGCCTGACCCGGACGTGACGCTTCCTGCTGAAGAGCGCGGCATAGGCGGCTTGTGAGTATTCTTAGTTAAAAAAATTGCCGATGAAGTTAGTTATGATTATATCGGCAATAAAAATATTTTAAAGATAGTTAAGAGATTTAATTAATTTTTAAAATTTAAAATTTAGTTATTTAATGCAGCAAGGCCCGGGTGAAAAATCCCGGGCTTTTATTTTATAATTTTTTTATAATTTTATAATTTAAATATAGCTGAGAGATTGGAGGCGTATTATGGCCGGTGAAGAGATTATGTTTGTGCCGCTGGGCGGCGGCGATAATATCGGCGCAAGCTGTTATTATTTGAAGCTTGGCCGGAGCAATATATTGCTTGACTGCGGCCGGGGCTTTGACGGCGGAAAATTTTCGTTCAGTCCGAATTTTTATACGCTCTTGAAATTTATAGATAGTTTAGACTGCATATCGCAGGTATATATATCGCATTCACATTTAGATCATGTCGGAGCACTGCCGGAATTTTTAAATGCTGCGCCGCACTGCGCTGCTTATATGACGCAGAAGTCGCTTATACTCACCGCGCATCAGTTTAATAAAAATTTTAATAAAAATTTTAATAAAATTAATAAATTAAATAATTTTAATGATGTTTTGATTAATAGAGTTACGCCGGTGAGCTTTGACCAGTCGTTTAAATTTAAATTTAATAATTATAATTATGCAGTGAGTTTTTATCCGGCCGGTCATATACCCGGCGCGATGATGACTTTATTTGAATATAGAGATAGATATAAAATTAAAAATATTTTATATACGGGTGATTACTCGCTGCGTCAAAGCGCTTTGTCGGGCGGATGCGTGCTGCCTGATGCGAATAAAGATATTGATATATTAATTATATGCGCGGTGAACGTGCTGCGGCGTGAGAGGGTTAATTATAATAGTCTTGATATTATAGTGAATAAAGTTTTGAGAGTGCTGAAGGCCGGCCGGAATGTATACTGCTTTGCGCCGCAGCTGAGCAAGGGCATAGAGTTATTAAAGGCGCTGAATATAAATTTGCCGGAGAATTTTAGAATTTATATTGACGATGCTGTATTTAATTTAATAAAAAAATTTGAGGTCACGGAGCCTATTATTAATTATAGAAATTATTATATTGATGAAGAGCCGAAAGATAATGCGCCGCATGTGACGCTGTCGGCTAACAAGCCGCGCTATAAAGATTATATGCTTAAGCCTGTCAGGTCACGTGATGTATTTATTAACGCAAATTTTTCGCTGCATGATGATTTTGATTTGACTTTAAAATTTATAAAGCAAATTAACCCTAAGACTGCTGTGATAGTTCATTATGACGGCAGCCATAAAGATGTAAGCGTAAGCGTTGAGCAGGAGTTAATGCGTGATGCTGAATGCAGGACGCAGTTTATATTTGCTGAGAATAATCAGGCGTATTATTTATAAATTTAATTATTTAATTATTTTATTTAATTTTATTTAGCGGAGGCAAGAGTAATGGCTGTAATTGCGAATAATAACATGACGCGGGAGCTGCTTGGGTCGATACGGCAGGGTTTGTTAAGGCGGTATAAATCGTGCGGCGATGACGAGAAGGTGATAGAGAGCAACAGGCTGTTCAGGCTTGTATTAGAGAATCCGGAGCTTGACCCGGGCGATTATGCTGCTGAAATGTCAAAGCGTTATAAATATAATATCGGCGGAGGACGAGTTCTCGGGATGTTCAGAGATCTCGTTATTGCGAGCCCTGAGAAGCGGGTTAAGTTATGCAGCTGGGCTGAAAAAGTTGCGGAGCTGTTTATTCAGTGCGTTATATCGCGCAAGCGGTCTGACTTTGAGAAGTTAGTTGAGCTGAAGGCTGAGGGCAAGAAGATAATCTACAGGCGCAAGATGCTCTATGATATTTTAAATCGAGCCGTGTGCCTGACGCTTTATACTAAGTGTCCTGAGCTGAATATAAATGATGATATTGAGAAGCTTGAAAAATTTGGAAGCGTCTATGCTAAATATTTTTGGGCTGAGATAGAAGATTTATTAGAAGATTATTGCGTTGAGAGCGACAGCGAAGGCGTTAAGAAATCGGCTAAGAGCGATATTAATATTAATAAAGCTAAAGATATTAAGAGTGAAAATGAAAATATTAAAGCTAAAGAAGCTAAAGATGATAAAGATATTGATATTAAAGATGACGAGCTTGCGTTAGCTTATGAGCAGGAGCGGCGTAAAGTCAAGCAATTATCTTCGGCGCTTGAGCGGGCGAATATGGCCATGGAGGACTTGCAGACCGAGTTTGAAGAGCGTTTAGAGGAAGAGAAGGCTGCGAATTTAACGGAATTTTTTGCTAGGCTAAACTCTGAGAAGTACGGCTGCATACTGGATGAATTATTAAATGTGCATAAGGGCATACGCGGGCTTAATAAGCAGGGCGTCGAGCTGCCTGTTGAGATAAGCGGCTTATTTATATTAATAGTGAAGCTTGCGCAGTTTGTCCGCGACTCGCATATAGAGCCCATAATGAAAGTTAATGAGATTAGAAAGATAACGGCTGAGGATTTATTAAGCTGCGAGTACGACGGCACGCCGTTTAAGGATAATAACGATGAGAAAAGCGTTAAGGTTTTATCGTCGGGGTGGGTCTATAAAGGCGAGAATGAAATCCAGATAGCGAGGCCGAAATTAAAAGAAATTTAATTATAATTTATAAATTTTATAAATTTTAAAGGGGCTGAATTAAGCATGAATAATAATGAAGGTCATAGCGATTTATGTATCGGCATTGACTTAGGCACGACTAACTCGGTGTTAGCCTGCGTAAATCTCAAGCCTAACGGTGATATAGTGAGCAAGGTTGTTGAGCTGCCGCGGCCTGTTGATACTTATGATATTAACGGGATGAATAGATATAAGATAGAGCGTAAGCCGACGCTGCCGTCGTATGTGTTTTATGATCAGGCTAATAATTACAGGCCGATAGTCGGAAATTTTGCAAAGAACATGTATTTTTCAAGGCCTGATTTCACGGCTAAGTCGATTAAGAGTCAGATGGGCAAGAATCTTGCTGAAGGCTTGGCCGACGGAATACCTGATAAGACGCCGGCGCAGATCTCGAGCCGGATATTAAAACATATGCTTGCGGAGGCCGGCAAGATATTTAGGCAGAATATAAGCGACGCAGTTATAACAGTGCCGGCGAATTTTGACTCGGTGATGTGCCAGGCGACTTTAGAAGCGGCGGCGCTTGCCGGCATAGCTGTAAAAAATTCTGACGGGTCAGAGCGGCCAGTGTTATTGTCAGAGCCGAATGCTGTTATCTGGGACTTTATTAATCAAGTTAAGAACGGCGATATTAACCAGCATATTATAGACATGAGCGAGCCGAAGGACGTGATGGTATTTGACTTAGGCGGCGGCACGCTTGATATAACGCTGCATCACATAGAGCGCAGGGCAGATAATGCTGAGATAATAAAAGTCAGCGAGATCGCTACGAATAGATATACACGGCTTGGCGGCGATGATTTTGATTTAGCATTAGCTAAGAGCATGTACGCGCGTTATTTAGCTAAATATCAAAGCGCTGACGCAAAGTCGCAGGATGCGCAGCGGGCAATTAAAAATGCTGAGCGGGCGGTTATGTCGCAATTGCTTAAATACGCTGAAGAGGATTTAAAGCTTGCGTTAAGTAATCGCAAGAGCAGCGCTTATGTCGCCTCGGCTTGGGATGATGACGAGTTTGAAAGTGACGATGCTGTATTTGAAGTCGGCGGTAATATCGCAGCGACAGGATACTCTTACGGTGATTCTTTTACGCAGCAGGAAATTGAAGATATATTAAGGCCGTTCATGGGCGAAGGGCTTAAATTTGAAGATTATAAAAATTTTGATGAGATATTAAATGATAAGCGCGGACCGAATATAATTTTGCCGATCTTGGACGTGCTGAATAAAGCCGCTAAGAAATTAAATGATAATAATATAAAAGATGTAAATGTAAATGTTGATGCTGTGATATTAAACGGCGGCATGACGCAGTTTTACATGGTAGCTGACAGGCTGAAAGAATTTTTCGGGTTTGAGCCGATAGCGGCGTTAGACCCGGATCAGGCTGTAGCGAGAGGTGCAGCCGTGTATCATTATTATTTGCATAAGTATAACGAGCTTGAGGATGACATGCGCCGCGTGCAGATAAATAATGTGAAGAATGCGCCGGCCGGAGCTGATAATAAAAATATTATTAAGAATAATATTAATGCGCCGATTGAATGGGGCAGCAATATATTAAACGATAGTTTATATTTAGCGATGAAGAACGGGGTGCCTGAGGAGATTATCCCGACGGGTGCTGAGCTGCCTTATGAGTCGGAGGAGCGTACGGGCTTTAGATTGCCGATAGGCGCTAATAATATATCAGTGCCGATACAGCGGCGCGATAATTTCGGCGGCGCGTATTTGACTATTGCGAGCGGCCGCGTGAACTTTAAGCGCAGCTATAGCAACGGAGCGTATGTAAGCTTTAAAGTCTTTATGAGCAAGAGCAAGATTATAACTATGAGGGCGGCGCTGTCGGCTGATCTTGAAGGGCAGGAGCAGCTTGAAGAGCGTGAGGCTGTGATAGATGTCGGGGCTGGAGCTAATAAATTAAATAAATTAAATAATTTAAATAATATAAATTTAAAAAATAAAGTGCTGCCGCCGTTAGGCTCTGAGCTTAATGCTGAGGCCGAGCTGCATACGATAAGCCAGCTGTGCGGCAATTATGCTAAGGCTGCAGCTTCTAAAAAGTCGCAGATAAATAAGCAAATAAATGATATTATCTCGCTGCTGAGAGCTGCTAATAATAAAGGCGAGTTCGGCCAAGCGTTTTTAAAGGCATTAAAGACTGAGAAGATTGACTATTGCAAAATGCGGCTTTTGACTACGGCGAGGCATATATGTCAGCAATGGCCGGATGAAGAGCGGGCGCAGCTTGCGGCATTCTGCCTTAGTTTAATTCAAGGCGAGTTAAACAGCGCGGTATCACTTAGCATAAGCAATATTCCAATTAAAGAAGAGGCGATAAGAGCCTTAGCTTTGTGCGGCGATAGAAATATTTTAGACAGGCTTGCGAAGCTGCATGATATTGCAAAATTTAGAACGGCGTTAGTATTTGCGCATTCGAGAACTGCGACGCAGCCGGACTGGCTGTTAAAAGTCTTAATTGAAGATTATAAAACTGTCAAGCGCGGAATTAAGAGCAGCATAGGAGATACGGCAAATGCTATGTGCTGCATGTTCAGAAAGTATCCTGATAATCAAGCTGATAAAGATGCAATTATAAAATTTCTGCATGACGCAGTGATGTCTAATATGCTTAATGATAATGAATTAATCAGCTGTACGCTTGCGATAGGCGCGGTGTGCGCTAAGCAGGACGGAATTATTATAAATAATAATATTATCGCGCTTGCGAATGCAGCTATTGATAAAGTCTATGATCTAAGCGGCAGCAGCGACGCCGTGCTGACTTTCGATAAGGCTATAAATATCGCGCGGAATTTAATTGTCGGCACTGAACTCGCCCAGGACGAGCAGGAATTTTTATTAGAGCGCATAGATAAAGATTAAAAATTTAACTTAAAAATTAAAATTAAGGCGGGCTATCCCGGCCCGTCTATTTTATATTAATTTATATTAAAATTAAAATTAGTTAATTCAGGAGATAAGTTAGATTATGACTAAGAAAATTGCAGTAGCAGGGACTGGCAAT
>JAFUXM010000081.1 GCA_017470785.1 Synergistaceae bacterium | reverse complement strand
ATAACGCGCTGCATTGAGACTTTTTCATATGAAGATGATGAAAAGAAAATGGACGAGCTTAAACTCACAATTTACGACGTTGATTTAAGCTTAGTCGATAATGAACAGCTGCAAGAGGGCAAAGAAATACGAGTCCGCTGGGGCTATCTTAATAATTTATCTGATTTAAGAACCTGCACGATAAAGGAGATTAGCTATAAGTTCGGTGAGGACGGCATAGCGCGGATGGAGATTAAGGCGCTGGACAAGCGCCATAAGCTTACAGGCAGAGCTGCGCGGACTTGCTGGCATAACAAGACTACGGCTGATATAGTCAGGGATATTGCAAAGAAGCATCAATTCAAGTCCGCAATAGACATACCGGATGATTTCATACGCGAGTACACAAGTCAAGGCGGCAAAAATGATATGCTGTTCTTGAATGAGCTTGCTAATGACGCGGGCTGTTCTATGTGGGTAGTGAATGATGAATTGCACTTTGAGCCGAGTAAATTAAATGAGCCGATATTAAAATTCCGGTGGAGGGAAGATAAAGACGGATATTTGCAGAGCTTAAGCATCTCATCAAAGACTGAACAGGGCAAAGGCACACGGCGGGGTACTGAGGCCGCCGGTCTTGAGCCTTTGACTAAGCAGCCGATTAAAGAGAGCGTGAAAGCGAAAGCAGGCGGCCAAAGCGGTGAAACAGTGGCGTATTCGCTTGAGAGCGGCGAACAAGTCAGCGGCTCAGGCTCTTTGCAGGATAAGATAACCCAGAATGAAACGCCGTTAAATGAGCAAAATGATGAGGCTGGGCGCGTTGTTGCAACTCCCGCTGAGACTAAGGCGCAGGCCAAGAGTGAGGCCAAGGGCAAAGTTCACAGTTCGGCTATGGGGTCAATAGAGGCCACGGCCAGTACTATCGGCTTGCCGTATTTAAAGGCTAAAGATACTATTACGATAGAGAACGTAGGCAAAAAGTTTTCAGGCAGCTGGCGCATAATCAACGTCAGGCATTCTATATCAAAAGATAATTACACATGCGAATTGAAGCTGAGGAAGGCAGACCACGGCAATTTAGGCAGCAAGAAAGCCGGAGCTGCGCCTAAAGTTAAGAACGCGCCGAGTAAGGCGGCAGCCGCAGGGAATGTAACTAACAATAAGCCGGTAATGGAGACGTATAATCTTAATTAATACCGGCGCTCGCACGGTGAATAACAATGCGCGGGGAGGCGCTTTCTAACCATGGCAAATTTAGAACTTGCAGGCAAGCACAGAGGCATTGTCGTTGACAATGCTGACCCGTTGAAACTTGGCCGGCTAAAAGTTAGAGTAACAGAGGCGTACGGCGAACAGAGTTCGGAAGTGCTGCCGTGGGCGTGGCCGTGTTTTGCTTACGGCGGAATGCCGCAAATGGCGTTATATGCAGTGCCTGAAGTCGGAGCAGGCGTATGGGTTGAGTTTCAGTGGAAAGACGGCCAGCCTGACGCAACGCACCCAGTTTGGACTGGTGTATGGCTTGCGCAGGGCGAAACGCCGTCACAGGTCGAGGGCAGCGCTGAAGATGCGCATTATTATAAAGTCTTCAAGACAACGAGCGGCCATTTCTTGACTTTTTGCGATAAGCCCGGCGAGGAGTTTATCAGACTTGAAGACAAGAATGAGAGCTATATATTGTTTAAGGACGGCAAAATATTCATCAACGCGCCGACCGAGATTAAAGAAATTGGCGGAGTAATTAATTTGAATTAATATCATGAATAAACATAAACGTTTTACTAAACACGACAGAGACGATTATTGTTCAGACAAGCATAAAAGAGTGAAGAAGCGCAAAGCGCCTAAAGGAGCGGGGGCAACATGCCAGCAGCAGCGAGATTAAATGATGTTTGCACGGGGCATTCATGCTTTCCGCCAAGGGTTAATGTGCAAGGCAGTCCGAACGTATTTACTAACGGACGGCCTAATCACAGGCAAGGTGACGCATGGGAGACGCATTGCTGCACGCATCCTGACGAACCGCACGGCTGACATGCAAGCGTCTTGGCCGCTGGCAGCGGCAGTGTATATATTAACGGCAAACAAGCCGGACGCATCGGCGACCCTGTAGCTTGCGGCAGTACAGTCGCAACAGGCAGCGGCAATGTGTTTATAGGCGGGTGAGGTTTTAATGTGGAAAGGGATTTCATATCCGGTTAAGCTTGGTGATAAGGGACTGTTTAAAAGCACTACCGACATTGATTTAATCAATGGTAATATATTGCAGATTATTGGCACAAGGCGCGGCGAGCGCGTCATGCTGCCCTTATTCGGCTCACGCATATTAGATTTTATTTTTGAGCCGTTAGACCATATAACATGTGCGTTAATGCGCTTTGATTTAATTCAGTCGATTATCGCATGGGAGCCGCGAATTTTACTTGATAAGTCAAATACGATAGTTGTGCCGTATCCAGAAAATTTTGAGGTCGTGGCTCATATGCAGTATTACTTGAAGCCGCGAAGCGAAGTATATAACTATTCAGTTGTGATAAGCAGAATAAAGGGGGTGAGCGAGTGGCGGGATTAAAACGCTTTCAGTATGTTGACAAAGACCATGATGCCATAGTTGCAGACTGCATAGCGCGGATTAAAGAGACTTACGGTGAAGACGCGTGGAATGATTTTGAAGAAGACAGTACCGGCGTCATGCTGGTCGAGGCGTTTGCGTATATCGCGGATTTATTATTATTTTATCTTGACCGGCAGGCCAACGAGACATATTTACCAACAGCGACTGAACGGCAGAACTTGATTAATTTATGTAAGTTAATCGGCTATAGGCCGAGCGGGGCGCAGGCAGCCCAAGCCGATATTACAGTGAGTATTAAAGAAGCCTGTGATACTGACGTGACACTGCCCGCAGGGGCGCAGCTTGAGAATGCAAGTGGCGTTATCTTTGAGACTAAAGAAGACGCGGTCATACCAGCGGGAGAGCTAAGCGTCACAGTCAGCGCAATAGAGGGCGAGACGCTGGATAATGTAATAGGCGTAAGCGACGGTACAGCCAGCCAGAGTTTTTATCTGCCTGAAGCCGGAATAATTGAAGTCAAAGAGATAAGCATCGGCGATTACATATGGACTGAAGTTGAGAGCCTTGCTGATTATTCAAGCGT